>CAJFGA010000027.1 GCA_904374385.1 uncultured Clostridia bacterium
TGCCGATGCGCAAAAATAAAGGCTTCCCCTTGGGGGGAAGCTGTCACCGAAGGTGACTGATGAGGGGTTTGTGTAAAAGAATTTATAATGGCGGGAATTGTGAATGCCCCCTCATCCGACCGCTGCGCGTCCACCTTCCCCCGAGGGGGAAGGGAGGAAGACGACCCGTTGACGGGCAGCAAGTAACAATCGCAAAGATTGGCAGGTCGTCCTATGTGCGCATGGCGCACGGGCTAGTAGTCAAGGGCTATGCCCGAAATGAAGCCCCACCAGCTTAGCTGGTGGGTTCCTTTTATAATTAAGAAAGGGGCGGAAAAAGGAAAATTTTGTAAAAAATCTCAAAAAACGAGAAAAAATTTCCGGATTAGTCTTGAAATTATTCAAATTGTGTAATATAATAAAAGGAGAAAGCGCGGTAATGCGCGGTGCCGCCGGCGGGCGGTGCGGGAATCAAAAAAACAATTTTAGTCTATACTAAAACGGAGTGACAAAAAATGATCCTTACTGTATGCCTCAATCCTTGTACCGATGTGACCATCGAATTGGATGCGCTCAATATCGGAAAGCTCAACCATGTCAAAAATAAGACGCTCAGTTTTACGGGCAAGGCGCTCAACGTCGCCATCGGCGTGGCGCGCCTGCGAGGACAGAGTCATGCGACGGGATTCATGTATAACGAAAACGGCTCTCTCTTTGAGCAGGCGCTTGACAGAGAGGGGGTGCCCAGCGTATTTATTTGGAACAGAGGGCGCGTGCGCGAAAATTATAAATTTATCGACAATAAGTCTATGCTGACCGAGGTCAACGATGTGGGCGAGCCGATCGCCGAGAACAAGCAGGCGGAATTGATCGAACTCGTTTCTACGCTGAGCAAGTCGAGCAATGTCGTCGTGATCTCGGGCAGTTTGCCGCGCGGCATCGAGAGCGATTATTATACGAAACTATTTAATGCCATTCCTGAAGGCAAGATCAAGGTCGCCGACTGTGACGGCCCGCGGCTGCTCGCCGCGCTGCAAGCGGGCATGGATCTCGTCAAGCCGAATAAGGAAGAACTGCAGCTCACACTCGGGCAAGAATTCCGTTCGCGCGATGAATTGTTAAAGGGATGTCATGCACTCATCGATAAAGGGGCGGCGCGCGTATTGCTTTCGCTCGGCAAGCGGGGCGCGGTCATTACCGACGGCTCTAAAAATTATTTTTGCCACAGTATCAACGTGGCGGTCAATTCCACGGTCGGCGCGGGGGACGGCATGGTCGCGGCGGCGACCATGATGCTCGAACAGGGAGCGTCTTTGCCGGAAATTTTGCGCGCGGGCGTTGCGGCGGGGACGGCTACGGTAACGACTTTCGGGCAGATATCCTTTACGAAGGAAAAATATGATGAAATTTTTGCCAACCTAACGGTGGAGGAGATCAAATAAATTTTGATTACGATAGCGGATGTCAAAAAGGACGAAGAGGTCAAAGCAATCATGTACATGGCGGAAAATCAGATCGAGGCGCTCGGATTTACCGAGCATTCTGTGCGCCATTCAAGCATCGTGAGCAAGTGGGCGGGCGAGATCCTTCAAGACGTCGGCGCGGATGAACATAGAGTGGAGTTGGCAAAAATTGCGGGCTATCTGCACGATATCGGCAACAGCATCAATCGCAACAATCATGCGCAGAGCGGAGCCATTCTCTCCTATAACATTTTGACGCGCATAGGGATGAATTACATGGATGCCGCCGATATCATGATGGCGATCGGCAATCACGACGAACATGAGGGGCTGCCGGTCAGCGACATTACTTCGGCGCTGATTTTGGCGGATAAAGCGGATGTGCATAAGAGCCGCGTGCGTGCCAATACGACGCGCATGAGTATGGAAAATCTGAATATCCATGACCGCGTCAATTTAGCGGCGGAAAAGTCGATTGTCTATGTGGACAAGGCGGCGGGCGAGATCATTTTGAACATCGTGATCGATACCGAAAAATGTTCCGTCATGGATTATTTTGAAATTTATTTCGGCAGAATGCAGCTTTGCCGGCGTGCGGCGGACTTTTTGGGAAAGAAATTTGTGCTGATCATCAACGATGTGCGTTTGGTGTGAGGCTGAGAGGCCGTGCATCGTAAAATCGGCGCAGCGGCGTCTTATCGGAAAGGGCTCGGAATGACTGTTCGGAGTTCCTTTTTTTATTGCCTCGAGAGGACTTGAAAAGGGGCGCGGCCGCTTTTTTACAAAAGGCTGCCGCGCCCCGTGAGGCGGGTCAAATCATTGGGCGGGCGGCCGTCAGGCGACCCTGCGCGATTCGACGTAATACTTCCAGCGCTGAGCGGAAATGGGTTCGATGACGGCATGATCGCTCGCGGTATGCAGGATATAATTGTCGCCGAGATACAGGGCAACATGCCCGATGCGCTCAGTGCCCGTCTTATTATAGCGCGCCGAGTTGGTGAAAAACATCAGATCTCCGCGTTGCAGATCGCTTTTGGGTACATGTTTGCCCTGGACGACTTGCGTACGCGTCGTAACGTCTAAGATGACGTTGGCGCCGTAGTAATAGATATACTGCATCAGCGAGGAACAGTCGTACTTTGTAGCGTCAAAATTTTTTAAGAAATTTCCCTTGCCGTCATGCAGGCGCACCGCTCCATACACATAGGGGTGTCCGAGCAATTTATACCCCTCGGCAATGACCTTTTCGATCGCTGCGTCGAGGTCGTGTTCCATTTCGTACAATTCGCTATAGGATGCTCCGGCGCTGATATAGGCAGTGCGGCTGCGGAACTCCGTTATATACCATCCGCCCGACTGCCCTTTATAGACGAGCATATCGTCTTTATCGAGGGTGCCGAGAGAGGAGTAACCCGTACCGGGGCCGCTGCGCACGTTGAGCCCGTTTGTTTTGGCGCGGATATAGGCGCTGCCGTGTTTTTTTTCTTCATCTTTGTCCACATTCTCTTCGGACGAGGGTGCGTCGTCCTCATCTGTCTCAGGGGGGAGCGCTTCGGGCGGCGTACCGGGCATGCCGCCTGTGTCGGGTACGGGCGTCTCCGGTTCGGGCAAAGAAGGGCTGCCGCCCTCTTCGGGGAGAGGGTCGGAGAGTTCCTTGTCGGAACGGACGGATGCCGCTACAATAAAATAAGTTAAAAAGCCAAACGCCGCCGTGAGAGCGACGGACAGAAACAGGGATGTCAGCCTAAAAATCGATTTTTTCATATCTCTTGCCTCCGCGGTATATCATAGCGGATAATTGTGAAAAAATCAACGCAAAAATTCTGTCATAAATGGATAGTTGATCCATTTATAAGGTACTATGCGTGATATAATATAGTTTTCCTGGCAAAAATGCCAGCAATTGACATTTTGAATCGCGCATATTATAATAGATAAAAGAAATGTTTCAGCGGGGGCTTAAATATGGACTGGATTTGGATATTGATCGCCTGTATCGGCGGTGTGTCGGCGGTGTGCCTCGGCATAGGCGCCTTGACCGGAGTATATGCCGTACATAAAATATATGGGCGCCGCTATAACGGCAATCCGCATATTAAATATTTTTCCGCGAACGACTTTGAGGGGCTGTCCGCAGAGCCCGTCGACTTTCCGTCCGGCGACGTGACGTTGCGCGGGTATATTTATGCGCGGCAAGGGCAGTCGAAAGGGGTGATCATCTTTTCGCATGGATTCGGGGCAGGGCACACCGCGTATACGACGGAAATTGACCGGCTGACGCGGGCGGGGTATAAGGTGCTAGCGTTCGATAATACGGGGTGTATGCGCAGCGGCGGAGAAAAATTGGGCGGATTCGACCGCGGCGTCGCCGACCTGCTCGCCGCCGTCGCCTTTGCCCGTGCGGACGATCGTCTGCGCGGATATGCCAAGATGTTTGTCGGGCATTCTTGGGGTGCTTTTTCCGTCATGAATGCCTATCCGCTTGCGGAAGACGTCGTATGCGCCGTCGCCATGTGCGGATTCATATGCGGAGCGGACGTGCTCGCGCAGAATGTATTCGGAAAGTTGGCGCCCCTGCGCTTCGCGATGGCCTGTGCGATCCGGGCATGTATGCGCGCCCGGTTTAAGGGAAACGCGAATTACCGCTCCGATCGGTCGCTGCAGACGATCGCCAAGCCGATCCTCCTGCTGTATGGCGAAAAGGATGGTACGGTGCGCTATCGTTGGAACGGAAAAAAGATGGCGGCCGCTTTCGCGGGGCATCCCTATGTGCGCACGAAAACATATGCCGGCAAGGGGCACAATGTGTATCTGACCGACGAAGCGGAAGTGAGGATGCACGCCGTCTTCGGTGCCATAGGAAAGATTGCCAAAAAAGACAAAGAGCGCGCCGCCGCAATGTATAGAGAGGTCGACTATGCGGCCATCACGAGGGAGGATGAAACCGTAATGGAAGAGATCGTTGCATTCCTCGACGGCAATTTGCCGTGCGAACGGGCATGAGGTTGCGCTACCGGTACTGCATCCAATGAAAAAAATGCAAAGGAGGAGCCCCTGCAAATCGCAGGGGCTCCTCCTTTATGAACAGATTTCTATTTGCCGAGGGTTATAGACGGTGCGTGTCTGTTTCCCTGATCTCTACGCGGCGGATCTTGCCGCTGATCGTTTTGGGAAGTTCCTCCACAAATTCCACAATGCGCGGATATTTGTAGGGGGCGGTCGTCTTTTTGACGTGATTTTGCAGTTCCTTTACGAGCGCGTCGCTCGCCTTGTAACCCTTTGCTAGGACGACGGTCGCCTTGACGACTTGGCCGCGCAATTCGTCGGGGACGGCGGTGATGGCGCATTCGAGTACGGCGGGATGCTCCATCAGAGCGCTTTCCACTTCGAACGGGCCGATGCGGTAGCCGGAGCTTTTGATGATATCGTCCTTTCTGCCGACGAACCAGTAATAGCCGTCGCTGTCGCAATAGGCGAGGTCGCCGAGGTGGTAGTAGCCGTCATAGCGAACGGAATCGGTCAGGGCGGGATCCTTATAGTAGCCGGAGAAAAGCCCTTCCTGCGGGTCGCGCAGTCGGATACAGATCTCGCCCGTTTCGCCCTGTTCCACGGGCCTGTCTTCGTTATTTAAAAGCTGTACGTAATAGAGGGGGGAGGGGCGGCCCATTGAGCCGGGACGGATCTCCATATACTGAGAGAAGGTGCCGCATACGATAGTCGTTTCCGTCTGGCCGAAGCCTTCATAGATGGCGTGCCCCGTCTTCATCATGATCTGCCTGTAGATTTCAGGGTTGAGCGCCTCGCCGGCGGTCATCATATATTGGATGCTGGAAAGGTCATATTTGGAGAGGTCAGACTTGATCATGAAGCGATATACGGTCGGGGGGGCGCAGAAAGTGGTGATGCCGTACTTCGAGACGTGGTTCAGCAAGTCTTCCGGTTCGAATTTGCCGTGAAAATCGTAGACGAAAATCGCCGATCCGCACAGCCACTGCCCGAAGAGCTTGCCCCAGCTCGCCTTTGCCCAACCCGTTTCAGCGAGGGTAAAGTGCAGGCCGTCGTCGATGCAGTTGAGCCAAAATTTTGCCGTCACAATATGCCCGAGCGTATATCGCTGGCTGAGTGCTGCCATTTTGGGCATGCCAGTCGTGCCGGAGGTGAAATAGACGAGCAGAATGTCGTTTGCGCTGCGTTTCTGTTTATAGGGGATGTCGAGTACGTCGCTCTGTTTTTCTGTCTCTTCCGTCAGATCGAGGAATCCTTCCCTCTTTCCGACGCAGAGCGCGTGCCGTAAGCCGGGCACCTTTTTGACCGCTTTGAGAATGTTTCCGCACAATTCGTCTTCGTTGACGGAAATGACCATCTTGACGTCCGCCTTTTCCATGCGGTAGACGATGTCTTTTTCCATGAGCATGTGCGTGGCGGGGATAGCGATCGCGCCGATCTTGGAGAGGGCCATGAGCGTCGTCCAGTATTCGTGCCGCCGCTGCAAAATGACGAGGACGGTATCTCCTTTCCCGATGCCGAGGGACAGGAATAGGTTCGCTGCCTTGTCAGAGATCCGTTTGATATCAGCAAAGGTGAACGTGCGCTCGGCGCCGCAGTCGTCGCACCAGACGATGGCGCGCTTTTCGGGCGCGAGCCGCGCATATTCGTCTACGACGTCGTATGCATAGTTAAAATTGTCGGGAACATGCAGCTTAAAATTGTGGTAGAAGTCGTTGTAGTCTTTAAACTGCGTCGAGTTGGTAAAGCGGTCAAGAAGATTCATGCGTAAAAAGCCTCCGTAGGGCAGCATTGAAGATTGTATCCGCTATATTGTAGCACATTTTCATCAAATAATAAAGTGGTTTTTATAAATTCCTTTGGATTTTTGCATGTTTATTTGCAAATTCCGAAAGATAATGTTATAATAACCTCGCGGAAAGGAAAAAACAGGAAGAGCGCTTTTGGGCGGAGGCAAAAATATGTTGGATAAACTTACCGCCGCCGTGCTCGGCGTGGTCAATGAAGAGACGGGCGGCTCCTATAAAGTGATGGATGCGGGCGATTTTATGGCCGCTTTGCAGGGCGAAAGGGCGGATGAAGCGGGGCTGGATGCCGCACTGCGTTATTTGGACGAGCGCGGCTATATCGATATCCGCTATGCCGAAAGCGGCACATATTGCCTCTGTTCTCTGCCCAAGGGCAGAACGTATGCGGAAACGGTTGCGGCCGAACAGGGAGAAAAGCGGGCCAAAAGTACATTTTGGGCGCTCTTTTTCGGCGCTTTTTCCGGCGGGCTGGCGGGGGCGCTGATCGCGGGATTGCTGTGCGCATTTTTACTGTGAATTTTTGCGGGATCGGAGGACGTCGTGCTGAACAGACAGGAGAGTGAAGTGATGCGCGCCGTCTACGAAATGTGTGACGGCAAAGGGAGCTGCCTCGTCAGCCCTCTCGAAATCATGAGCATCCTTCCGGAAAAGAAAAAATATACGCCCGAGCGGGTGGACAAGATCTTGCGCTCGCTCGAACTGGACGACTATTTCGATATCATCGATTCAGACAGAAAGGGCGAAAAGATGTATGTGATCACCCTGCATCCGAACGGGGAGGCTTTCCCGAGGACGCAGCTGCAGGTGCGCCGAAGTATCGCTTTTAAGATCGGTTTGTCGGTCGGGGGCGCGATCGTCACCTTTCTTGTGGGGCTCCTTCTCAACAGTATATTCTCGTAAAATGCAATGTACCATTGCATTTTATTTTTGCCCGCCTCTTTTATTGACAACAGGACGATTTTGCGATATAATACATTGGATATAATATAAACATTTGTTTGTAAAATTCATGCCAGGCGGTGTACTGAAAAAATATGGACCGATTTGAACTGATTTCACCATATCAGCCGACGGGCGATCAGCCCCAGGCGATCGAAAAACTGACGGAAGGGGTGTTGGACGGCATTCGCACCCAGGTGCTCGTGGGGGTCACGGGCAGCGGCAAGACGTTTACGATGGCGAATATTATCAAAAACGTCAACCGTCCGACTCTCGTCATTGCCCATAACAAGACGCTTGCGGCACAGCTGTGCAACGAATTCCGCGAATTTTTTCCCCACAACCGTGTAGAGTACTTTGTTTCGTACTATGATTATTATCAGCCGGAAAGTTATATTCCCAGCACAGACACCTATATTGAAAAGGATATGTCCGTCAACGACGAGATCGACAAGCTCCGCAATGCTGCGACGGCGTCATTGGGGGAGCGCGCGGACACGTTGGTGGTGGCGAGCGTTTCCTGTATTTACGGTTTGGGCGCTCCGGAGGAATACTTCCGCCTGGCGGTTTCTCTTCGTCCGGGCGATCAAATCTCGCGCGACGAGTTGATCAGGCGGCTCATCGAACTGCAATATACGCGCAACGATATCGATTTTTCCCGCTCTACTTTCCGCGTGCGCGGCGACGTTGTGGAGATCTTTCCCGCGGGTGCTTCTGAAATCGCCATCCGCGTAGAGTTTTTCGGGGATGAGATCGACCGCCTCTGCGAAGAGGAGGTCGTAACGGGCAAGATCACCGCCGATCTGAAGCATGCCGCGATCTTTCCCGCGAGCCACTATGCAGTCGGCAGTCAAAAACTGATGTCCGCGATCGAGGCGATCGAACGGGATCTCAAAGTGGAGGTCAAAGCCTTCCAAGACGAGGGTAAATTGCTCGAAGCGCAGCGATTGCAGCAGCGTACGGAATACGACATCGAAATGATGCGAGAGGTCGGCTATTGCAGCGGCGTGGAAAATTACAGCCGCTATTTCGACGGCAGAAAACCGGGGGAGCCTTCCTTTACGCTGCTCGATTATTTCCCGAAAAATTTTCTCGTGTTTATAGATGAGAGCCATATGACCATTCCGCAGATCCGCGCCATGTATCACGGCGACCTTTCGAGAAAGACAAACCTCGTCAATTACGGGTTCCGCATGCGCTCGGCATACGATAACCGTCCGTTGACTTTTGAAGAGTTTGACGCGCGCGTGCCGCAGCTGATCTGCGTATCCGCGACGCCCGCCGAATATGAGATAAAAGAGGCGGGGCAGATCGTCGAGCAGATCATTCGGCCCACGGGGCTGCTGGATCCGGAGATCGAAGTGCGCCCCGTCAAAGGGCAAATCGACGATCTTCTCGGTGAGATCAAAAAAGTTACGGCGAGCGGCGGACGGACGCTGATCACGACGCTTACCAAGCGCATGGCGGAAAATTTGACGGATTTTCTCAAAGAAAGCGGCATAAAAGTGCGCTATATGCACAGCGACATCGATACTTTGGAGCGCATCGATATCGTAAACGGGCTTCGGAGCGGCGAATTTGACGTGCTGTGCGGGATCAACCTCTTGCGCGAAGGGTTGGATATGCCCGAAGTCAAATTGGTAGCCATTCTCGATGCGGACAAAGAGGGCTTTTTGCGCAGCGATACGTCGCTTATCCAGACGATCGGCCGCGCGGCAAGAAATGCGGAAGGGCGCGTCATCATGTATGCGGACACGGTCACGGGAAGCATGCAGCGCGCGATAGACGAAACGAACCGCCGCCGCAAAGCGCAGAAAGAGTATAACGAGGCGCACGGCATTATTCCCAAGACGATCGTGAAAGAAGTGAAGAGTTCCATTGCCATCACGCAAAAACAGAAAAAGCTGCCTGCGGATAAGATCTCTGTCGAGGAGATCCCCGCAGAGATCGAAAAGCTCAAAGCTCTCATGAAAATCGCTTCCAATCAGCTGGATTTCGAAAAGGCGATCGAGATACGCGATACCATCAATTTGTTGAAGAAAAGATTGCTGAAAAGGTAAATACAGGATGAAAGACGAAATATTTGTAAAGGGCGCCAAGGAAAATAATTTAAAGAATATCGACGTGCATATCCCGCGCGACAAGCTGGTTGTATTTACGGGGCTTTCCGGCAGCGGTAAATCCACCCTCGCTTTCGACACCATTTTTGCCGAGGGGCAAAGGCGGTATGTGGAGAGCCTGTCCTCGTATGCGCGCCAGTTTTTGGGGCAGATGGAAAAGCCGGACGTGGAGTCGATCGACGGGCTTTCTCCCGCCATTTCCATCGACCAAAAGACGACCTCGCATAACCCCCGTTCGACGGTGGGGACCGTCACGGAAATTTACGACTATATGCGCCTGCTGTTTGCGCGCGTCGGTATCCCGCACTGCCCGAAATGCGGCAGGGAGATCCGCCGCCAGACGGTGGACGAGATCGCCGATCAGGTCATGGCTATGCCGGAGGGGAGTAAAATCCTGATCAATGCGCCCGTGGTGCGCGGGAGAAAAGGTGAGTACGTCAAAGAGTTTGAATCTTTTCGGAAGAGCGGTTACGGCAGGGTCAAAGTGGACGGCATCGTCTATGATCTGCAGGAAGAGATCAAACTTGAAAAAAATATCAAACACAATATCAGCGTCGTTGTCGACCGATTGGTCGTCAAGGACGGCATTCAAAAGCGGCTGACGGACAGTTTGGAAAACGCCCTGAAACTGGCAGACGGATTGGTCGTCATCGACTGCGACGGCAGAGAGGAGCTTTACTCCACGAAATATGCCTGTCCTGACTGCGGCATCAGCATCGAGGAGATCGAGCCGCGGCTCTTTTCCTTCAATACGCCGTACGGCGCCTGCCCCGAATGTTCGGGATTGGGGTTTAAACAGATCGTGGACGAAGCGCTCATTTGTCCCGATAAGAGCAAAACTCTTCGCGAAGGCGCCATCAAAGTGGGCGGATGGTTCTTGGACAGCCAGAAGACCAATAATATGTATGTCGAAGCGGTCGCAAAACATTACGGCATCGATATGGATGTTCCCGTGCGAGATCTGCCCAAGGCGCAGTACGACATCTTGATGTATGGTTCGAACGGGGAAAAAATCGACATGAAGTACGATGCCTATAATTTCCACGGGACCTATAAGATCGCATGGGAAGGGTTCGTCAACTCCTTGACCAGGCGATATCAAAATACGGACAGCGAAGGAGTGAAGGGGGAAATCGAGCGATATATCACCGACCTCCCGTGCCCTTCCTGCGGCGGCAAAAGGCTGAAAACGGAAGCGCTCTCCGTCTATGTCGGGGGCAAAAATATCGCGGAACTGTGCGAAATGTCGATCGATGAACTGTATGTATTTTTTGACGAACTGGAACTGACCAAGACAGAGCATTTGATCGCAGACGTCATTTTGAAGGAGATCAAAGCGCGGCTGAACTTTTTGCGCAATGTGGGGCTTTCCTATCTGCATCTTGCGCGGAGCGCAGGCACGCTTTCTGGCGGAGAAGCGCAGCGCATCCGCCTTGCGACGCAGATCGGGAGCGGTTTGACGGGCGTTTTGTACATTCTCGACGAGCCGAGCATCGGCCTGCACCAACGCGACAACGAAAAACTGCTCAACACACTGAAAAATCTGCGCGACCTCGGCAATACGCTCATCGTGGTCGAACACGACGAGGACACCATGCGCGCGGCGGATTATATCGTCGATATCGGGCCGAAGGCGGGCGTGCACGGCGGAGAGGTGGTCGTTTCCGGCACGGTCGATGACGTGATGAACTGCCCGCAGTCGATCACGGGAGACTATCTTTCGGGCAGGCGCCGGATCGAGGTGCCGCCCGTCCGTCAGGCGCCCGACGGGCGGTGGTTCAAAGTCAAAAATTGTCGGCAAAACAATCTGAAGGGGATCGATGTGGAGATCCCCGTAGGGCTGTTTACCGCGGTCACTGGGGTATCCGGTTCGGGCAAGAGTTCCCTTGTAAACGAGATCATTTATCCCTTTATGGCAAATGAGCTGAACGGTGCGCATCTTCCGACCGGCAATTGCGACGGCTGCGAGGGGCTCGGCTATTTTGACAAGGTCATTGCCATCGACCAGTCGCCCATCGGCAGGACGCCCAGAAGCAATCCGGCCACTTATACGGGCGTGTTCGGGATGATCCGCGAGCTGTTTGCGGCGACGCCCGATGCGCGCGAGCGGGGATACAAGGCGGGCAGATTTTCTTTCAATGTTTCGGGAGGCCGCTGTGAACATTGCTTCGGCGACGGCATTATCAAGATCGAGATGCATTTTTTGCCCGATATTTTTGTGCCGTGCGAGGTATGCGGCGGCAAGCGGTATAACCGCGAGACGCTGGAAGTGCGCTATAAGGGAAAAAACATCGCAGAAGTGCTGGACATGACGATCGAAGAGGCGTGCGAATTTTTCAAACCGGTCACTTCCGTATACAATAAACTGAAAACGATCAACGATGTCGGCTTGGGATATGTCAAATTGGGGCAGAGCGCGACCACCCTTTCGGGCGGGGAGGCACAGCGCGTCAAGCTCGCGACGGAGCTGTCTAAGCGCTCGACGGGCAGGACGTGCTATATCCTCGACGAACCCACGACGGGATTGCACAGCTATGATGTGGATAAGCTGATCCAAGTGCTGCAGAGGTTAAAAGCGGCGGGCAATACCGTCATCGTCATCGAGCATAACCTCGACGTGATCAAGGTGGCCGACTGGATCGTCGACCTGGGCAGAGAGGGCGGCGACTTCGGCGGAGAGATCGTGGCGACGGGGACACCCGAACAGATCGCGGCATGTAAAGAGAGCTATACGGGGCAGTTTCTGAGAAAAATTTTAGGAAATTGAGACGGCAAAAATGCGGCGTTCCTGCAGAAATATATTGAAAATAGGAGAAAAAGCGCACCGATACGGTGCGCTTTTGATGATTTAATAGTACTATGTTACGCATAGAATGCGTCTTAATTAAAAAACGTTTTCAAAGGAGATGCTGTATGTTTTGGGGATCTGCTCGCAGATGGTGAGTAAAACTTCTATTTTAGAAAGCGCGTCGTCGTAATGTTTCGTTTCAACGTAGCTGACGGCCTCTACCAGCCAATAATCGATATACGAGATATCATTGTGCGGGATGACTGCATGCAGCTTTCGCTTTTCGTCGTCCCAAAGTGTTTTGACGACTTCGGCATCCGTGCGATGCGCTTCGCCTACGCGCACTTTGTCTTCAAGCGCGAGCAGCGCGACTTCCATCTTTTCAAATTTGTTTTGTACGAAGTAGCTTTCAAAGATCGCCGCGCCGGCAAGCAGCGCCGTGGCGATCAGAAGGGATAAAATAGTTTTTACCATGCCGTTCCCTCCGGGAGAGCGATGCGGAAGGAGCGATAAATTTCTCCGTAATTTTGCATATAGACCTTTCCGCTGCCGTCGAGTGTCAAGATGAATACGCTGCGCCTTTTTTTAATATTCTGCCGATGTAGGATCTCGTCAAAAAATTGTTCGCTCAGATGTATTTTTTCCAAATTGGCTTGATTGTATTTTCCCTCTTCGAGAATGACCAACGGGATGGAGGGGGAGTCCTCCGTCTCCTTGTCTTGTTTCGGCATGGCGGAAAAATTTCCGTTCGCTTCGTAGAGGGCGTAATCTACATCGTCAAAGGAGAAATATCCCGCACCGCGCAGGGATTCGATGAGGTCGGAGACGTCGAGATTATTTTTTTTAAGCTGCGTGATATCGATGCCGCTCCGATTGATGACGACGGAAGGTTTGCCGCCGAGCACCGCTTTGAAAGGTTTGCACTTCAAATCGACGATCAGCATGACTTGGTGCAGGAGAAAGATGGTGAGGATAGATACCGCCCCGTACAAAAGAGGGATGGAGGTGTCAGCCATGGGAATGCAGGCGAGTTCGGCGATCAAGAGGGTGATGACCAACTCAAAGGGCTGCATCTCGCCGATTTGCCGCTTTCCCATCAGGCGCATCACGACGAGGAGCGCGATGAATATGATAGCCGTCCGCAATACGATCAGTCCCATATTGACAGTATGCGGCGGCGCAAAAAAAATATTCCGTTCGGCCTGGATGTATATGCTTGCCAAAGGGGGAAAAAAGGTATATAATGTTAATATGCAGAGTAGCCGAGGCGCGTTAAGTGTTGCGAAACGGGACGTTGTTCGCAAACGAAAGGGGATTCCCTGCGGTGCTGTTCGGCGCGTCCGTTGTATAATAAAGACGTACTTTTTCGGCGAAAGTGCGCACCTGTTATTCTTCGGGCCTCTCAGAAAATTTCTGGAGGTTTTTTTCTATGTTTTCCAAATTGTCGAATGTTATGTTTACGAGGTTCTTTGCCTCACTTTCCGCAGCGAAAAAGATCGCGTACCTTGCCGTATTCATTGCGCTCAGCGTCGTCGTCAATTCCTTTATTGAAATATCGACGCCGAGCACCAAAATTACTTTTACCTATTTTGTCTGCTTTTTTGCAGGCTTTCTGTTGGGGCCTTTGCCCGGCTTTCTCGTCGGCTTTTTGGGCGATGCGATCGGCTTTTTGCTCGTCCCGCAGGAGGTATATTGGCTGTTCGGGCTGACGCTCGGGCTGTTCGGCATGGCCGCGGGCTTTGTAAGAAAACTTCCCCTGCGCGGTAAAGCGGGCGTTTTCGGCAAAGCGGTCATGGCGCTTCTCATCAATTATCTGTTTATTACTTGTTTCCTCAATTCCGTCGTCAATTACAGTTATCTGTATATTTTTCTGCCGCACATGGTCGAAGGGAAAACTTTTTGGGTATTTTTGGCGGGCAGATTGGTGACGCAGACCATCGTGTATGCGGTAAACGCCGCCGCTGTCGCCGTAGTGCTATCCGTTTTCGTTACGACGAAGCTGCTTGGATTTTTTAAGGAGGAATTTGCCGTCCGTGCGGAGGTTTCGTTGCAAAAATCGCACGAAGCTAAGACCTTCTGACGAGTACTTTTGCCCAACGCGGTTCGGCAAGCCCGAGCGCGAAGAGAAAGAGTGCGTCCGCCGCAAGGAGTATTGCGCCCGTCAATAGGACTGCGGGGAGGAGGGGCATGACGGAAATGAATAAATTGCGCAGCAGGACGCCCAACAGACAGACGGGCAGAATGCTGACTGCCGAGATCAAAGTGTGCTTGAGAAAGCACACTTTTTTTTTGCTCTTTTTTACGATCAGGCGCAGATTGAGGATGCAGGAGATGACCGCACTCGCTGCCATGCCGGCGATCTGCGCGTAGACGCCGATATAGGCGGGCAGGAACCAAGTACAGAGCAGCGTTGCCGCCGCGCCGACAAAAAAGTAACCGCAGGTCTGTTTTTCATAGCCGACGGAATTTAAGATGCTCGTCGTGATCATGGAGATGCTCGTGGGCAAAAGCATAAAACAGCAGTTGCGGATGATCTGCCCGCACAATTCGTTGTCGAAGAGCAGCGCTCCGAGATCTTTGCCGAGGGCGAACAGGACGGGAATGATGGCGCAGGCGATGAGTGAAGTGATCTTGAGGGCCTTTTCGATATTGTCCTTGAGCTTTTTATGGTTTCCTCGATAGAAGTTTTCGGCAAGTTCGGGCACCATGACGAGCGCGAGCGACCCGATCAAAGTGGCGGGGATGGAGAGGACGGGCATACTCATGCCCATAACGACGCCGATGCCGCTCATCGCTTCGGAAGAGGTCATGCCCGCCGCGATCAGCCTTGCGGGCAATATGAGAGAAATGACTGTATTGATGAGGGAAGACGAGGTACGCATGCCCGTAATAGGCAGAGCCGAGGCGAGGAGGGGCTTCATCTGCCCGCGGGGATTGGCGAGCTTGCCGCCCTTGACAAAGAAATAGACCATCGACAGCGTGAAAGACACGAGGTAGGAAAAGACGATGGCGAAAGCGATGCGCTTTGCGCCGTCGAATACGCTCGTCATTTGGGTGACGAGCAGGACGCCCATGCCGATCATGCACAGCTCTTCGATGAGATCGATGACGCAGTAAGGCACGAACCGTTTATTGCCCCACAGGGCGCCGCGGATAACGGCATACACGGAATTAAAGGTAAGCGCGGGCAGCAGGATCATCAAAAGCGACATGCACCGCGGATCGGAAAAGATAAAGTCGAACAGGTCATGACCGAAAAAGAGCAGGCAGAAAACGGGCACAGAAAAGACGAGGACGGCAACGATCGCCGCCGTCACGGTGGCGTGTTCCGCGCGCTTGTTTCCGCGCGTGCGGTGTTTTGTGATCAGGCGCGAAACGGTGAGCGGTATACCCGATGAGGTTGCCGTTACCAGTACGGCAAAGACGGAGAGGGCGAGCTGGTAGATGCCTATGCCCTCCGAACCGAGCGTGCGAGAGAGGATGATTCGATACAGAAAACCGAAAAATTTTTCCGCTACGGAAAAGACGGTCACATAGGCGGCGGTCCTATAAAGATTTTCTTTGCTCAAGATGTATGCTCCGCAAGCGTAAATTTGTGCGACTTTTGGCAGATTTGCGGGAAAATCGTCACAATTTATTATATCTGCCGCGGACGGGCATTATGATAAAGGCTTTTTTGTTTGGCGCGAAATCTAAAGGATGCAGCGGGCGGTGTTCTTCGAGGTGCCGAGCGCTCACAATGTTTGCGGCGATTGGCATAATCGGCGGATAAATGCATAAAATAGAATGCTATGCCGATATTGATGGAAGAAAAAAATTTTTTCGGAATCATCGAAATGCGCCGGGGCGACGCGTTCGACGCGCTTTGCCGCGGCGCGCAAGTGCCTGCGCTCGCCGTCATCCGCCTCAACCGCCTTGAACGACCGCCCGTAGAAGGGCAGATGTTCGTTCTGCCGCGGGGCTCCTTCGAGGTGCATATTGCGGCGGCTGGCGACAGCGCGGAAACTCTTTGCGCGCGCTGCGGCATGGATGCGGAAGAATTTCGGTTATATAACGGGGAAGAGATCTTTTTAGGGCAGGAACTTTTGGTGCGGCGGGCGCAGTAACACCTCGCGGAGCAGCTTCATATATTGGAATATAAAGACCGCATACTGCGGAAATCTTTACGGAATTTTTAACATTCGGAGGTTGAAAATGTCATTTTATTCCAATTTTCAGACGGACAAATGTCCCGGCCCCATCAACGGGAATCCGATAAGCGGTCTGAATGAAAAGGTCTGCATCCAGGCGCAGCGCGTCTTTGACGCCTGTATCCGCCAGGGGCAGACGAACGGCGTCGTCCTGTCGATCGTCGACCCCGTGCCCGCCAATCCTACATATCCGCTCACCTTTATCAGCGCCCGCAGCACATCTTCGGCGGGCACTGTGACGGCGTTTCAGGTCGACAGGCTGCCCGACCGCGCCAACTGCGCGCGCGTGCAGGCATCGATCAATATCCCCGTCGAGGTGGTCTACACAGACGCGAACGGCACGGAAGGCAAGGCGAGCGCCGTCATTACGGTGACGGAGGACGTTATCCTGTTTGTGCCGCAGCCTTCCATTATGCCTTATGAGGTGCAGGCGGTGGTGAGCGCAGTCGCGCCCGAGGGAAGTTTCAATGCGGAAAACAACACCTTTATCATCGATGCGTGCATTACGGTCATCTTGAAGATCGTCATCAATGTCGATCTCCTCGTGCCCTCCTACGGCTATTGCGTCATTCCGCCCGCCCAGGAGTATACGCAGGAAGTATGCGCCGGATTTTTTGAATTGCCCCTGTACCCGCAGGGAGGCAGCGGCGGCTCGTCCGGCTGCGGTTCGGGTTGCGGCAAATAAGTTTGGAAAGCCGGTATCCGAGGATATCGGCTTTTTTATTTGGATCGGGAGGTTTATGATGTCGGAAAAGAGGGGAACGGGCAGAGAAGAGCGCCGCTGTTTGATTTGCGGACAAAATGCGGGGGAGCACAAGTTGTGCGAGCGCTGCCGCGAAAGTTTGTCGCTGTGCGATGTGGAAAATTGGGTTGCCCGCAAATTGCGGTGTGAAAAATGCGGAGCGCCCGTCGCAAACGCTTTCAAATAAATCGGATTTATGGTAAAATATATAAAAATTTTGCTGGTGAACGAGTATGAAGGTTTTTGCCGTCAGCGACCTGCACCTCCCCGGGGGGCAGGACAAGCCCATGGATGTTTTCGGGGGAAACTGGTCGGGACATCTCGATAAGATCAAGTCGGATTGGCGGGAGAGGGTTTCCGCCGACGATATCGTTCTGATCGCGGGGGACATCAGTTGGGCGATGACACTCGACGAAGCGCTGCCCGATTTGCGCGCCCTTGCAGATCTTCCCGGCAAAAAGGTTTTTATCCGCGGCAACCACGATTATTGGTGGTCCGGCATCACCGCTCTCCGAAAGAGCGCGCCCGATGAAACGTACTTTTTTTTGCAGAACGACTGCGTGCGCTTTGACGGCCTCGTCATATGCGGTTCGCGCGGTTGGGTATGCCCGGGCAGTGCGGAATATACGGAAGCCGATAAAAAGATCTATGAACGGGAGGGAGAGCGCTTCCGTCTCGCCTTTCAAAGCGTGGCAAAGCAGAGGAGGGAAGGGGACAAGCTGATCTGTATGATCCATTATCCGCCCTTTAACGGAAAAAAGGAGCCGACCCTGTTTACGGATCTGTTTGAAAAAAACGGGGCGGATCGGGTCGTATACGGGCATTTGCACGCCAATATGGGGCCGTATTCCCCGCGCATGGAGATGGGGGGCGTCGAATATGTGCTGACCTCATGCGACCTGCTCGGATTTCGTCTCGTGCAAATTTGTGAATAAAATATTTTCATTCGCTTTACTTTGGCGCGCCGTTATGGTACAATAAAGAGGAACGAAGGCTTTAACAGATCGGTACGGAGATGCCGCGAAGCCGTTCGGGCAAAAAGGCGAAAAGAATGGAGAGAGCGAAATCTTTTTTTCGTTGCTTGTTTGAACGTATCCCGCGCATATCCGTGCGCGGGTATTTTTTTAGGAGAAAAGGACATGGCGGAACGCATCTTGATGGACGGGGCGGCGATCGCGAGGACGCTCACGCGCCTTTCGCATGAAGTGATCGAAAAAAATAAGGGGACGGAAGGATTGTGCCTGATCGGCATCAAGCGCCGCGGCGAGATCGTGGCGGAGCGCATCGCGGCGCTCCTGCAAAAGGGGTACGGCGTACAGGTGCCCTGCGCGGGCATCGATATCGGCATGTACCGCGACGATTTGGTAAGCGGCTATTTTGTGCCCGATGCACATGTCAACCGCCTCGGATTTGCCATTGACGGGAAAAAGGTGGTGCTCTGCGACGATGTGCTGCATACGGGCAGGACGGTTCGCGCCGCGATCGAAGCGATCTTTGACCTCGGCAGGCCGGCTTCGGTGCGCCTTTTGGTGCTTGCCGACCGCGGCGGCAGGCAGATGCCCGTCTGCGCGGATCTTGTGGGAAAAAACATCCCCACTTCTTCGAGCGAATGGCTGGATGTACGGTTTGCGGAATTGGAGGGAGAGGATTCCCTCGGCATTCGCCGCACGGACGAAACGGATAACGAAAATTTTTAGCGAGGTATACCAATGTTAGGCAAGGATCTGCTCGGACTATGGGATACGTCTGCCGAGGATATATTGCTTATCCTCGATACGGCGGTCGGAATGAAAAAATTGCTCACGCAGAATCTGAAAAAGCTCCCGCATTTGCAGGGGCGGACGGTGACGACCCTCTTCTATGAAAACAGTACCAGAACGCGCTGTTCGTTTGAATTGGCGGCAAAATATCTGGGCGCGGGTACGGTGAATATCTCGGCGTCCTCCAGTTCGGTGCAGAAGGGTGAAACGCTCATCGATACGGGCAAGACGCTGGATGCGATGAAGAACGACGTCATCGTGATCCGCCACCCGATGGGCGGAGCGCCCCGCCTGTTGGCGGAGAACGTGAAGGCGTCCGTCGTCAACGGCGGCGACGGGATGAACGAACATCCGACGCAGGCTCTGCTCGACTTTTATACCATGCGCGAGAAGTTCGGTTCTTTCAAGGGGGTGAAGGTTGCCATTCTCGGCGATATCAAACATTCGCGCGTGGCAAAGAGCAACCTGTTCGGGCTGACAAAACTGGGGGCGGATGTGACGATGTACTCTCCCGCGACGCTCATGCCGCAGGGCATCGACAGGATGGGGGCAAAGATCGCAAGGTCGCGCGAGGAAGCGCTTGCCGGCGCAAACGTCGTGATGGGGCTTCGCATTCAGCTTGAACGCATGCACGGTGGATTGTTTCCGTCCCTTTCCGAATATGCAAAGTACTATGGCGTATCGGAAGAGCATTTAAAACTTGCGGATCGAGACTGCATCGTCATGCATCCGGGGCCGGTCAACCGCGGGGTGGAGTTCACGACGGCAGTCATCGACGGAGAGAACAGCGAGATCAATGAACAGGTCTTGAACGGCGTTGCGGTCAGAATGGCGCTGCTGTTCCTTTTATGCAAGAACAGACAGGGAGGAAACGAAAGTGCGTAAAATTCTCATAAAGGGCGGCCAGGTCGTCCTTCCGGACGAGGTGATCGGCGCGGATCTTTTGCTCGAAGGGGGAAAGATTGCTAAGATAGGTAAAGATATAGAAGCGGCCGGCGCGCAGGTGATCGATGCGGCGGGGCTGACCGTCTTCCCGGGGCTCATCGATATGCATGTGCATCTCAGAGAGCCGGGTTTTGAGTATAAAGAGGATATAGCCAGCGGCAGCGCGGCGGCGGTTGCCGGAGGTTTTACGCAGGTGTGCTGTATGCCGAATACCGATCCCGTGTGCGACAATGCGGCAGTCGTCGGTTATATCGTTGCCCGCGCCAAGGAGGCGGGGCTTTGCAAGGTGCATCCGATCGGCGCGATCACAAAGGGGGAAAAGGGAGAGTCTCTTGCGGAAATGGGTAAGATGAAAGAGGCGGGGGCGGTCGCTGTCAGTGACGACGGGCGGCCTGTTTCCAATGCCCGCATGATGCGCCTTGCGATGGAATATGCATCCGATTTCGGATTGATCTGTCTGTCACATTGCGAGGACAGAGACCTTGCGGACGGCGGGGTCGTCAATGAGGGATACAACAGCACTTTGGCGGGATTAAAGGGGATTCCGCGTGCGGCGGAAGAGATTATGATCGCGCGCGAAATCATCCTTGCGGAAACGCTGAAAAAGCGCGCGCATATCTGCCATGTTTCCACGAAGGGGGGTGTACAGCTTTTGCGCGAAGCGAAGGCGCGCGGCGTACAGATCACGGCGGAAACCTGTCCTCACTATTTTACGTTGACAGACGATGTGATCACGTCATTCGACGCCAATACAAAAGTGAATCCTCCCGTTCGGGAGGCGGAGGATGTGGAGGCGGTCAAGGCGGGGCTGCGAGACGGCACGCTCGATTGTATCGTGACCGACCATGCGCCCCATCATGTGGATGAAAAGAATGTGGAATACAATCTCGCGGCGTTCGGTATAAGCGGAATCGAAACTTCCTTTGCGCTCTCGTATACTTATCTCGTGCGGGGCGGGGTGTTCGATCTTTCGGCGCTGGCAGATCGCATGAGTGCGGCGCCCGCGAGGATCTTGCACCTGGAAGGGGGCAGGATTGCAGAAGGGGAGATCGCTGATCTGATGCTTGCCGATCTGCAGGAGAAGTATGTGATTGACAGCAAAAAATTTGTTTCTAAAGGCAAAAACACCCCGTTCAACGGCATGGAAGTATATGGGAGAGTTAAGTACACGATCGTCGACGGGGCCGTTAAATATCAAGCACAATAATGCATTGGCTGAAAACGCACAGTACTATGTCAGAGAGAAAAGGAGATAAAGATGACCTACAAACAGCAATTCATACAGTTTCTTGCAGAATGCGGGGTGCTGAAATTCGGAACTTTCAAACTCAAGAGCGGCCGGATCGCGCCCTACTTTTTGAACGCGGGCGAGTATAAAACGGGCGCACAGATCAAACGGTTGGGAGAGTTTTATGCCGATTGTATCGCAGTACACAAAATTCCTGCGGATGCGCTGTTCGGGCCCGCTTATAAAGGAATTCCGCTGGCGATCTCTGCGGCGGTCGCGCTGTATGAAAAATACGGTATAGATGTGAATTTCTGTTTTGACAGAAAGGAAGCAAAGGATCACGGTGAAGGCGGCATGTTCGTCGGCAAGCAGCCGGAGGATGGGGAAAAGATCGTCATCATAGAAGACGTCATGACCAGCGGCAAGGCGCTTAAAGAGGTCTTGCCGAAATTGCGCGGGGCGGCAAGGGTGGATATTTCCGGGATGGTCATCACGGTGGATAGGATGGAAAAGGCGCTCGACAGCGATCGATCCGCCGTCCAGCAGGCATACGAGCAGGAGGGCGTCCGCGTATATTCCATTGTCACCATCCGCGATATCGTGGAAGCGCTCGAGGAAGGGATCATCGAAGGGAAAGAGCATGTTCCTGCGATCCTCGATTATCTCAAAGAATACGGTGCGCAATACTAAAGGAGAGAAAGGTATGATCGATATATTGATCAGAGAGATCGAAAAAAAGCAGAACCCGACCGTCGTCGGGTTGGATACGAACTTCGATTATTTGCCCGACGCGATGCGGGCCGGCGTACAGGATCTGAAAGGAGCGGCCGATGCGATCGTCCTTTTTAATCAAAAATTGGTCGATGCCGTGGCTGATGTCGTTCCCGCCGTCAAAGTACAGATCGCCTACTATGAGATGTATGGAGTTGAGGGGCTGCGCGCCTTCGCGGAAACCTGCCGCTATGCCAAGGGGAAAGGCTTGATCGTTATGGCGGACGCGAAGCGCAACGATATCGGCGCGACGGCGGAATGCTATGCTAAGGCCTACCTCGGCGAAACGGCCGTGGGCGAGCGCGTGTTTGCTGCCTTCGATTCCGATTTCTTAACCGTCAACGGTTACCTCGGTTCGGACGGCATCAAGCCCTTTCTCGGCTGGATGCAGAGGAGGAGTAAAGGGATATTCGTGCTCGTTAAAACGTCCAATCCGTCGAGCGGAGAGCTGCAGGATTTAAAGTTGGAGAACGGCAAAACCGTCTACGAATACATGGGCGCTCTCGTGGAGGAATGGGGGGAAGGAAGCATCGGGAAATACGGCTATTCTGACGTCGGCGCGGTCGTCGGCGCTACGCACCCCGTACAGGCCGAGATCCTTCGCCGAGAGATGCCGCATACATTTTTCCTGATCCCCGGTTACGGCGCGCAGGGCGGCACGGCAGCCGATTTGAAAGTTTGTTTCGATAAAAACGGCAGGGGAGGCATCGTCAATTCTTCCCGCGGTATACTCTGTGCGTACAGGCAGGAAAAATATACAGGGATGCCCTTCGATGTTGCGGCGCGGCAGGCATGCGTCGATATGAAAGATGATTTGAATCGCGCAATAAACGGTTAAGGCAAAGTACTTTGTCTGGCATAATTGTGTCGATACGGAGGATCTATGAAGGAACTGAGAGTGAAGATCTTAGAGCATGAAGAGATCGCGCCCGAGGTATACGCGCTCGATTTTGAACTTCCTGAAAGCATTGAATTTCGCTGCGGACAGTTTGTCAATTTGTCTGTGGGGGACGGTGCGCATCTTCTGCGCCGTCCGTTCGCCCTCTATTTTTACGATAGAATGAACAACGCGGCGGGCGTGTGCTACCAGGTGAAAGGAGAGGGAACAAAGCTGCTTTCCAAGAAAAAAAGGGGGGACGAGCTGAACTGCGTGCTGCCGTTGGGCAATGGATTCGCGATCGGCCGAGAGCAAAGGCGCGTCGCTCTCGTCGGCGGCGGCGTAGGGGTGTTTCCTCTTTTGTCCGTACTTCATGAATTTCATGAAAGCGACAAGTATTTTCGCTCATATATGGGATTTCGAAACAAGGAATACGTCAATATGTTCGGCGGGTTCAACAAGCGTTCCGACTATTTGTGTTATGCTACG
>CAJFGA010000028.1 GCA_904374385.1 uncultured Clostridia bacterium
AATTATGGCAAAACTCAGCAAAAAAGAGAGCGCGCTCAACGAAAAAGATTCGCTGACGGATATGCTCAATACGGAAAAGATGTTGCTTGACAGCTATGCGCTCGCCATCAAAGAGGGGAGCACGAAAAATCTTCGTTCTCAGTTTATGAGCCATTTTACCAAGGCGCAGGAAGATCAGTTTACCGTCTTTTCTGAAATGAAAGAGAAGGGCTATTATCAATTAATGCCCGCAGAAAAGCAGATGCTCGACCAAAAAAGCGAAGATTTTATCAAAATGCGCAAAGAAATTGCACAAAATTGACACATTTCGCGTCAAGTGAACGATGAGTGCCCGAAAATTTTTTGATTTTTCGGGCACTTTTTTATTTTTTTACTATACAAATAGATTTCTTTATGATATACTAACAGGGAGCGATCAAAAACGGTCGCCTATATGCATATATACGGAGGTAATTATGATCAGAAGGAAAGGACAGATCTTCCGCTTAGAAACGCCGCATACCACGCTTGTGATCAAGGCGGATACGGCAGAATATCTCTATTATGGGAAAAAATTGGTGAGCTCTGGCGATTTTGAGGCTTGCTATGGTTTGCCTTGCAAGCTGTTGTCGCAGTTCGGCCAAGATGATTATACGGAACCCAGCATCCTGTTGGAAAATGCAGACGGCGGATGCAGCACGGCATTTCATTTTTCCCGCTGCAAAATTTTAGCGGAAAAACCGGAGATCCCCGGCTTGCCTTCCTCGTACGGCGCAGGGAAAACGCTTGAACTCAAATATGTCGATGTGCCGACAAAGGTGGCACTGTACATCTATTATACCGTATTTGACGACAGCGATGTGATCGCCGTCTCTTCCAAGCTCGTCAACGCATCCAAAAAAGAACTGCGTGTCCGGCGGCTTGCGAGCTTGCAGCTCGATCTTCTGGGGGATTACTCCGTCGTCACATTCGAAGGAACATGGGCGAGGGAACGGCAGAAGATTTCCCGCACGATCAATAAGGGCGTATTTTACAACGATTCCAAAAAGGGCGCCTCATCGCACAACCGCAACCCGTTTGTCATGGCGGAGGGAAAGGACGGCGTGTATGCCTTTAACCTTGTGTACAGCGGCAATCATAAAGAGATATTTGAAGGGTGCGAATCCGGCAGGATGAGGGTGCTTACCGGTATCAACGACTTTATGTTCCGCTGGACGCTTGCGCCGGGCGAGCAATTTGACGCGCCCGAAGCCGTGATGTGTTATGCGCCCGACGAGGACGGTATATCTTCCGAAATGCACGCGTTTATCGGCGAACATATCGTGCGCGGCAAGTGGAAAAAGAGGGAGCGCCCCGTTCTCGTCAACAATTGGGAAGGTACATATTTTGACTTCGATGAGGAAAAGATCCTCAGCATCGCCCGTGCCGCAAAAAAGACGGGCGTCGAACTTTTCGTCCTCGATGACGGTTGGTTCGGCAACCGCTGCGACGACCACAGGGCTTTGGGCGACTGGTACGACAACGTAGAAAAGACGGGCGGCGGGTTAAAACACCTCGCCGATAAGATCCGCGAAATAGGGCTGGACTTCGGCATATGGGTCGAGCCGGAAATGATCAATGAAGACAGCGATCTTTTCCGCACGCATCCCAACTTTGCGATGCGGGTACCGGGAAGAGAGCCGACACGCATGCGCTGGCAGCTTTGCCTGAACCTCGCGGACGAAAAAGTGCAAAACTATGTCGTGCGCGTGATTTCCGACGTCATTGCCAGAAGCGGCGCATCCTATGTGAAGTGGGATTATAACCGTGCATTGACCGATCCGTTCGGCAAGGGCATCCCGCAGGGCGAATATTTCCATCGCTATATACTCGGCTACTATAGCATTGTTTCCCGCATTACGAAAAAATTCCCCTTCGTTTTGTTCGAGGGCTGCGCCGGCGGCGGCGGGCGTTTTGATTTGGGCAACCTGTGTTTCTTCCAACAGTATTGGACGAGCGACGATACGGATGCGCGTGAACGCCTGAAAATTCAGGACGGCACTTCATATGGATATCCGCAGACGACGATGGGCGCGCACGTTTCTGCCTGCCCCAATCATCAGACGGGTGACAGCAACCCGTTGGAAACGCGCTTCAATATTGCCTGCGGCGGCGTACTCGGCTACGAGTTGGATATGACGAAACTCTCTGATGAAGAAATGGACGTGGTATCCCGCCAGATCGAATTCTATAAAGAATATCGCAAAGTTTTGCAATTCGGTGATTTTTACCGCTTAGGCAATGCTTTTGGGGAAAACGTCGCCGGATTTATGTCTGTATCCAAAGATAAAAGCACGGCGATTGCCGTAGTTACCGTTTACGACTATATCATTGCGGGGCCTGCTCTGACGGTAAAATTTAAGGGGCTCAACCCTTCGGCTGTCTATGAAGTGACGACGAGGGAGCAGGCGAACTATAAAAATGTGCTTTCCTTTACGGCGGGCGGCGATCTTTTGATGCAGGGCAACATCTCCTTGCGGGATATTTATGAAGATACGCAGTCTTGGACGAACAGCAAGCGCCTTTATGCGAGGATGTTTATCTTCAAAAAGGTCAAATAAATATAATAATAAAAGCGGACGCGGTTTATTTTCGAACCGCGTCCGCTTTTATTGTACAACGGAATTTGCGTAAAGTCCGTGCATGTGGCCGGGCGAACAAAAGCAGCTTCCCCCAAAGGGGAAGCTGTCACCGAAGGTGGCTGATAAGGGGGATTTTAGCGAATATGGATGCGCGTACAGCGCACGTTACCGGATAAGATCTCTTTGATCGAATACTGAGCGTTTGCGATAAAGACTTCCGTACCCTGTGCGGCGGCGTCCTTGATAAATTCCAACTTCGCCTTTGCACCGTTTGCCCCTTTGCGGGAAGAACCTTCGCAATATTTTTTATAGAATTCGATGTGTTCGATGAGCTCTTGATCGTCTTTTCCGGCGATCTCTTCGATCAGGGTGGAAGGATCGTGCGGGTCTGTGTAAATACCGTCTACGCTCGTGAGGATGAGCAGCGTCTTGGCCTTGACGAGGCAAGCCACCAATGATGCCGTTTCATCGTTATCCACACACTCGTATACTCTGGAATGAGATTGCGCGAGGGCGGTCAGCTCCAAGCGGCGGTTTTCCGATTCGGATACGGCGTCATTATAGTTGATGATGGGGATGGCATTCTGTTCCTTGCAGCGGAGCAGCAGTTTGCGGATATGTTCGCGCTTGACCTCGTCGTTAAAGTGATGGTGCTCGACGAGGATCTGCCGTACCGAATATTTGCTGTCGACGTACTGCCGATAGGTCTGCATGAGGATCGCCTGGCCTTGGGCGCTGTAATCTGTCTTTGACTCTTCCGTGTCAGGCAGTTCCCTTCCCGCGCGCATCATGTAATCGAGCCGCCCGATCTCCGTCGCGCCGCTCGAGATCCAAATGTAACCTGGCTTCAATTCGCGCGAAAGCCGCGCCACTCTCGTATAGTCGATCATGTTGTCTTTCTTGTCGATGAGCGCCATCGAGCCGATCTTGCCGACCAGTTCTACGTCGAACTTCATTTTTTCACCTCTGCATGCGCCTTTTGCGCATGTTTTTTATTCGATTGCGAATACTTTTACTGCCCTCCATTATAAAGGAAAGGAGGGCAAAAAGCAATCAAAAACGGGTATGAAAAAGATAATTCGCAAAACGGCGGCATTGGCTGCCTGTATTTTCCTCAGTGCGGCTCTGTGTGCGTGCGACGTGCAGTCGCTTTCAACGCTTCGGGAATTTTCCCGCACATATCTCGGGGAATACGAATGCGTTGAAGCGACTTATGGCGGTACGGATCTGCTGTATTTGTGCCGATATGTGCACTTGACCTTGGAAAAAGACGGTACGTTTACCGTCGCCGCAAAGAGCAAAGCGGGGTTTTCCGAGGAAAAGAGCGGCCGATATTTATACGAGGAAGAGAGCGGAACGCTTACCTTTTATGCCGAATACGGCGGCAGGCAATATGAAAAGCGCGCCGTGTTGGAGCGCGGCGCATTTACCCTTTCTCATTCTTTGAAGGGCAGGGAACTCGTTTTGAAGTTTCAGGTTAAATCATAATACGAACGGGCGCATAAGCGCCCGTTCGCCTGTTGTGCAGAGATCCCGCGGAACGCGGGATCTTATGGTTTACGAACTGAGTTTGTTGAGAGAGCGGAACGCCTTTTCCACGACATTGTCCGCCGTAAAGCCGAACATTTCAAACAGCTTGTTCGCGGGACCGCTCGCGCCGAAAGTGGTCATGCCGATGATCTCGCCGTAATCGCCCGCATACTTGTACCAAGAATAAGGGGAAGCTGCCTCCACGCAAACGCGCGCCTTGACTTCGGGCGGAATAACGCTGTCTTTATACGATTGCGGCTGCTTTTCGAACTCTTCCATGCAGGGCATAGATACGACGCGCGCGTCGACGCCCTTCGATTTCAAGATATCTTTTGCCTGCATGCACTGCTCGACTTCCGAACCGCTCGCGATCAACAGTACGTCTGGCACCTTTTTCTCGCTGTCGGCGAGAATATAGCCGCCTTTGAGCGCTTCCAACCCTGAATTTTCATATTGGGGCAGATTTTGGCGCGTCAGTACGAGGCAGGTGGGCGCGTTGCCCGTGAGTGCCGAGATCCATGCGGCCGTCGTCTCTTTGCCGTCTGCCGGGCGGTAGACTTTCATATTGGGAATGGAACGAAGCGCGATGAGCTGTTCGACCGGTTCATGTGTCGGCCCGTCCTCTCCGACGCCGATCGAATCGTGCGTCAGGATATAAGTGACGGGTTGGTGCATGAGAGCGGAGAGGCGCATCGCATGTTTCATATAGTCGGAGAAGATAAAGAAGGTCGCGCAATAGCATTTTAACCCGCCGTGCAGCTGCATGCCGTTTGTGATCGCCGCCATCGCGTGTTCGCGGATGCCGAAATGCATGTTCGAGCCGCTCTTGTCCTCCGCAGAAAAGCTCTTGCGCTTTTTCATGTTGGACTTATTGGAAGGGGCGAGGTCTGCCGAACCGCCGATCAAATTGGGGATCATATCCGCCAGTTTATTGAGCACCGTAAAGCTCGTGTTGCGGGTCGCGTCGGGCTTAGAAAATTCGAAGAGATCGGCATCGTTTTTCAGGTCGGGCAATTCTCCGCTCATGAACAGTTTGTACTGTGCCGCGAGATCCGGATAAGCCGCTTCGTACTCCTTGAACATTTTTTTCCATTTGCCCTGACGGGTAACGCCTTTGCGCGCGATCGCGCCGCAGTGCTCGGAAACTTCGTAGGGGACTTCGAAGGGAGCGCATGTCCAGCCCAAGTTTTCCTTGGTCTTTTGCAAATTCTCCGCGCCGAGCGGTGCACCGTGACATTCGTGCGAGCCGGCGAGGGGAGAGCCGTACCCGATAGTCGTCTTGCAGATGATGATGGAGGGGTGTTCCGTATCTGCCTTTGCTTTGCGGATGGTGCGGCGTAGGAGATCCAAATCGTTAGCATCGTCTACTTTGAGCACCTGCCAGCCCTGCGCTTTGAAGCGCATCGCCACATCTTCTTTAAATGTGATGTCCGTGTTGCCTTCAATGGTGATATCGTTGTCGTCATAGAATAGGATCAGCTTGCCGAGCTGATGCGTTCCCGCAAATGAGCAAGCCTCGTAAGAGATGCCCTCTTCCAGGCACCCGTCGCCGCACAGGACGTAGGTATAATGGTCGACAATGGGAAAACCTTCCCGGTTGAACGTCGCAGCAAGGTGCGCCTCGGCTACCGCCATGCCCACGGCATTGGCGATGCCCTGTCCGAGAGGGCCGGTCGTCGTCTCTACGCCGGGCGTGTGACCGTATTCGGGGTGGCCGGGCGTCTTGTAGCCGAGCTGACGGAAGTTCATCAGATCTTCCTTGGAGATGTCGTAGCCGAACAGATAGAGCAGGGAATAATCGAGCATCGAACCGTGCCCGGCAGAAAGCACGAACCTGTCCCTGTCATCCCATTTAGGGTCTTTCGGATTGAATTTGAGAAAATCCGCAAAGATCGTGTACCCGATCGGCGCGCTGCCCATAGGCAGGCCGGGGTGGCCGGAATTTGCTTTTTGGATCGCCTCTGCGGAGAGGATCCGGATCGCGTTGACCGTTTGTTGACGAACATCCATAGTTTTGATCTCCTTATATAAATTAAAATGATTTGGCAATATAGTTTTTTAAGTTTTCTGTGATTAAAAAATCGTATTTTTCGAGCATGCAAAGCAAAAGCTGCGCAATTTTTTTGCACCCGCCGCGCACGTTGCTCTCAAAATTGATGGGCATGATCGGCTCGTGCAAGCTCATGCGGATGAGCGCCCAACCGTCGCCGTGCTCCTCGTCCAAAACGATGCGCACCCCCTCGAAGTTATCGGGCGCAAGGGAGAGCCCCGGCGTTTTCGGCGCCGTTTTTTTGATATCCTCGATGGCGCCGTTGCCCAGCGTTTTAAAGTCGGCGCCTTCCCGAAAAGAGAGGCGCACTTCCGCCGCTTCCGCCGGTTCGGGCAGGTCGCGGATCAGGTCGGCGATATCCTTTCCTTCCTCCGCAAGTTTGGCAAGGCTGATCAAGATGCGCGTGACGAGATAGGCGCCGTCGTCTAAAAAGTAATTTTCTTTTAATGCCGCGTGCCCGCTCGTCTCGATGGCGAGAGGGGAATAAATGCCCTCCGCATTCAGCCGTTTGGATTCGTCGATGACGTTTTTATATCCGCGCTTGAATCGGCGGTGAACGCCGCCGTGCTTTTGTATGAAGGCTGTCAATCCGTCGCTGGTCACCGAATCCGTCACAATGACGCCCGGCTTTTCAGCGAGCAGAATGGCGGAGATAAGGGCGATCAGGCGGTTGCGATTGATCTCTTCCCCCTTGGCGTCGACGGCGCCCGCACGGTCGACGTCGGTGTCGAAAATGATGCCGAAATCTGCCTTGACCTCTTTGACCCTTGCGGAGACGGACTGCATCGCCTGCTTGTTTTCGGGGTTGGGGATATGGTTGGGGAATCTGCCGTCCGGGTCTAAGAATTGGCTTCCCTCTGTATCCGCGCCCAAGGGTTTGAGCACTTTATCCACATAAAAACCGCCCGCGCCGTTGCCCGCGTCTACGATAATTTTTTTGCCGGACAGGGGCTTGACTTTGCCCGTTTTTTCCCGCACAATCCGCACGAGCCCCGCCGCATATGTGTCGATATAATCGATCTCTTGAACGTGTCCCGCTGCGGCGGGGACAAGCGCTCTGCCCTCTGCCGCAAGGGAGAGGATTTCCGAAATCTCTTTGCCTTCCAATCCGCCCTCTTTTGTAAAGAATTTCAGCCCGTTTTTGTTAAAGGGCAGATGGCTCGCCGTGATCATGATCGAGGCGTCGGCGCCGAGCGTTTTCTCCTGCAAAAGCATAAACATAGAGGGCGTGGACGAGAGTCCCGTAAACAGGGCGTCGCACCCGCTTTGGGTGATCGCTCTGCAGGTGCAGTCAGAGATCCTCTTTGCCGAAAGGCGGGAATCATGCCCGACGGCAACAGTCAGTTTCGTTTTGCCGAGTTTTTCCGCCAAGCGGTATAAAAAGGCCTTTACGATTCCCTCGACGGCTTCGTCCGTCAAATTGACGTGTTCGCCCTCGACGCCCTCGATCGCCGTGCCGCGCACGTCTGAACCGCTCTTGAGGTTTTGCCAGTCTTTTGCCTGCATGTATACCTCCGCAATCTTGATTTCCTTATTATTATATAGTATTATGCGCGCGATTTCAAGCACTTTTTGAAAAAACCGTGCAAATTTTTGTAAAAATGTTCAAAAAAACGTTATATGCAAAAAATTCCCAAAAGCGCCGCGTAAAAACTATTTTGTTCTATTTGGTTTACAAAAATGCACGGTTATGATATAATGAATCCGCTCAAAACGCAAAACAAATGACGGAGAGGGCTTTATGCAAAAATTTATCGTATCGACCGATTCTACGGCCGACTTATATGCAGATTATGTGAGGGAACACGACGTTCGGCTTGCGCCGCTTACTTTTACCATTGAAAAAGACGGCGTGATGACCGAATATCTCGATGCGTTTACCGACTATTCGCAGTACGTCGATTTTTTCCGGCAACTTCGCGAAAAGGCGATGCCCCGCACGTCCATGCTCAATTACGAGAGCCATTATGATCATTTCAAAAAGATGGCGGAGGAGGGCGCGAAAGACGTGCTGCACTTTACCATCTCCACGGGGCTTGCCTCTACCATCAACGTGGCGCGCCAGGCGGCTGCGGATGTAAAAAAAGAATTTCCCGAATTCAATCTTAAGGCGGTCGACTCGCTCGCGGCGACCATCGGACAAGGAGAGCTCGTATACGAAGCGGTGCGCCTGCGCGATGCAGGCAAAACCCTCGATGAGGCGTATGAGGCCGTATCGCAGATTCCGCTGCATCTTCAATACGTCATCGCGGCGAATGATCTGTTCTATCTCAAGCGCGGCGGCAGGGTATCGGCGGCTGCGGCGGTCGTGGGGTCGGCGCTCGGAGTCAAGCCCATTCTTTCCTTTACAAGGGATGGCAAGCTGACTGTTATGGACAAAGTGCGCGGCATGAAAAAGGTGATCGCTTACGCCCTGGAGAAGATGGAGCGCTTCAATCCCGTGGAAGAGAAGCGCGTCATACACATTGTACACTCTGATGCGGAAAGGGACGCGCAGGAACTCGCCGATAAGATCGAGGAGCGTTGGAATTTCCGTCCTGAAATTTCCATTTTAGGGCCCGTCATCGGCGCACATGTCGGACCGGGCGCGGTAGCAGTTCTCTGGAAGAGTAAAGAAGAGCGTCAAGACTGATTTTTATCAAATTGCGCGCCGCATGTACGGCGCGCTTAGTGTTTGGAGCGTTTTATGAAAAAATTCACTGCATGGATGCTGGCGGCGGCGTTCGCATGTTCGTTTGCGATGTTGGCAGGGTGCGCACAGGGGCAGGACTCCCCGCTGGAAGGTACCGCCGCCGTCGTTTTAGACCGCGGCACAGACGGGGAAGACAGATATACCCGATTTACATTAGACCTTGCCGAGGCGGGGCTGACGTCCTCCGATAAGGGGATCGATGTGCTGGAAGCGCTCCGGGCGCAGGGGCTGTATTACAGCGGCACATATACGAGCTCTTTCGGGGCATATCTGAATGAAATCGGCATCGAAACGCCCGCAGAGAATCCTTCCTACGAGGGAGAAACGGTACAGGCGCCCATCCTCCTTCCCGAAGGGAACAATTATATCGCCCTGTATACTTCCGTCATCGAAGAGGGCAACCCCGATCCGGAAAGTTGGGGAGGCACGATCGAATACGACGGGACGAACGTCTATTATGCGATGCTCGGCATCTCATCGCTCAGCATTGTAGACGGCGTCGTCTATTATTTTACGGTTGCGGCATACTGATATGAGGGAGAGGAGAAGGGATCCGCGCGGCCGCGCCTGTTTTTCGGCGAAAGAAATTGCTGTCTCCGCCTTAATGACGGCGCTCCTCATCGGCGGGCAATTCGTGCTGTCCGCGGCGGTCGGCGTCGAGATCGTCACCGCGATGTTGCTCGTTTTTTGCTGCACATTCGGCAGAAAAGCGGGCGTTTTGACGGCGACTTCCTTTTCGTTGCTGCGCTGCATATTGTTTGGCTTTTTTCCCTCTGTGGTCGCCCTGTATCTCATTTATTATAATGCCTTTGCACTCTTTTTCGGCTCGTTTGCCGGCAAGGAAAAGAATGTATTTTTATTGATTTTCTTTTCCGTGCTTTTTACCGCGCTCTTTACGCTGCTTGACGATGTTTTATACCCGCTCTTTTCGGGGATCCGAGGAAGAGTATGGCGGCTGTATTTTCTCGCTTCCCTTCCCGTCATGGCGACGCAGTGCATCTCTGCGGCGCTGACGGTTTGGTTGCTGTATTACCCGCTCGATCGGATCTTTTCGGCGGTGCGCGGAGGGCGGGCGCGCGGCGCGATCCATCCAAAAAATAAAAATACCGCCGGTGCGCTCGCTTCGGTACGCGCGCCGCTGTATGCATACGAGGTTAAATATGAACGGATTTCTTATTTCCAGCGATTCTACCTGCGATCTGTACATCGATTACGTCAAAGAGCACGATATCCGCATCGTTCCGCTGACGTATACGATGGAAAAGGAGGGCGCGCTCACTGAAGGGCTGGACGATTTTACCGACTATTCGCAATACGTCGATTTTTATAAGCAGCTGCGTGAGGGCGGTTTTTCGCGCACGTCCATGCTCAATTATGACCACCATTTCCTGCATTTTAGAAAACTTGCGGAGGAGGGCGCGGAAAACATTCTGCACTTCTCTCTGTCGAGCGGGCTCTCTACGACGGCGCAGGCGGCCAAGGACGCCGCGGCCGACGTCATGAAAGAGTACCCTTCCTGCAAGATCTATCCGGTCGATTCGTATGCGGCGACCATCGGGCAGGGGGCTCTCGTCAAAGAAGCGGTGCGTCTGCGCGCCGAGGGCAAGAGCGCACGGGACACCTATGAGGCAGTGAAGGATATACCCTTTCATATCCAATATTCCATCATCGCCAACGATTTATATTATCTGAAAAAGGGAGGAAGGGTCTCGGCTTTCGCCGCGGCGGCGGGCACCGTTTTGAAGATCAAGCCCGTGCTTTCCTTTACCAACGAGGGTAAGCTGACCGTCGTAGAAAAGTGCAAGGGGATGAAGAAGGCCTTTTCTTGGACGCTCGAAAAGATGAAGCGCTTCCCTCCCGTCGAAGAAGGGCGCATGATCTGGATCGTGCATACCGATGCGGAAGAAGAGGCGAACGAACTTGCCGCCATGGTGGAAGAAAAGTGGGGGTATCGCCCCGATGTGACCATCATGGGCCCCGTCATCGGCTCGCATGTCGGCCCCGGTTCCGTTTCCATGATCTGGAAGACGAAAGAGGAGCGGCAGGACTGATTTTTTCCGTTCTGCGCAGAAAAGAACGGGAAATAATTTTACACGGAAGGCAAAATGTGGTATACTATTAAAAGTATATCATATTTTTATGGGCGCAAGGCGCGCTTTCGGAGAGTGTTATGGCGAAAGAGAATCAATTTGTCAATCAGATCGCAGACATTGAGACGGATTTTCCCCGTTGGTATACCGATGTCGTCATCAAGACCAAGTTGGTCGATTACGGCCCCGTGAAGGGCACAATGGTTATCCGCCCGTACGGCTATGCGATCTGGGAAAATATACAGAGGGAGTTGGACGCCCGTATAAAAGCGACGGGGCATCAGAATGCATATTTCCCGCTGCTTATCCCTTACAGTTATATGACGCGCGAAGCCGAACACGTCGAAGGGTTCGCGCCCGAAGTGGCGGTCGTCACCGTGGGCGGCGGCGAAACGCTCGCCGAGCCTTTGGTCATCCGCCCGACTAGTGAGACTATTTTCGGCGAAATGTATTCCAAATGGCTGCAATCGTACCGAGACCTGCCTATTCTCATCAACCAGTGGGCGAACGTCATGCGTTGGGAAAAGACGACGCGTCCCTTCCTCCGCACGAGCGAATTTTTGTGGCAGGAAGGTCACACCGCGCACGCCACGGAAGAAGAGGCCATGGAAGAGACGATGAAAATGCTCGGCGTCTATAAAGAATTTGCCGAAACATGCCTTGCGATCCCCGTATTTACGGGCAAAAAGACGGAAAAGGAAAAATTCGCAGGGGCACTGGCAACTTTCGGCATGGAGGCGATGATGCACGATGGCAAAAGTTTGCAGGCGGGCACTTCGCACTATATGGGGCAGAATTTTGCAAAGGCGTTCGACATACAGTTTTTGGACAAAGACGGCACGCACAAATATGCGTATACGACCTCGTGGGGCGTTTCTACGCGGCTCATCGGCGCGCTCATCATGGCACACGGCGACCAGCGCGGACTGGTCTTGCCGCCCGTCGTCGCGCCCGTACAGGCGATCATCGTGCCGATCGCTGCGAAAAAAGAGGGCGTTTTGGAAGCGGCCGCAGAGCTGAAAGCGAAACTCACCGCCGCGGGCGTGCGCGCCGACTGCGATACGAGCGACAACAGCCCCGGGTGGAAGTTCAACGAGTGGGAAATGAAAGGCGTGCCCGTACGCATCGAGCTCGGGCCCCGCGACATCGAGGCGGGCAAAATGGTTTTGGTGCGCAGGGATACGCACGAAAAGACGGAAGCGCCCCTCGCCGCCGCCGCGGAAGCCGTGCAAACTCTGCTTGCGGACGTGCAGAAAAATCTCCTTGAACGGGCGAGAAAACGCAAGGAGGAACGCGTCGTGACGGCGGAGAGCGTCGAAGAGCTTTTAAAAGGCGTGGAAGCGGGCAACTTTGTCAAGGCGGGCTGGTGCGGCTGCCGCGAGTGTGAAGACAAGATCAAGGAACAGACTGCTGCTTCCGCGCGCGTCATTGTCGAAGAGGAGCATGCCGATAAATGTTGCTGTTGCGGCAAAGAGGCAAAACACGTCGTGCTCTTTGCGCGCGCATATTAAGAAATTTCGGGAGGGTACGGCCAGCGTGCCCTCCTTTTTTTGTCGAAAATCAAAGGGGCATGTTTTGCGCGCATGGCTGTAATATAAAATAAGCATTGTACTTTAAAACAAAACGGTGGTATAATGAGAAAAAAGTCTGAAGGAGGGGTTTTACATGGAATTTGCAAAGCTCGGAAACAGCGGGATCGAAGTTTCCCGCTTTTGTTTGGGGTGCATGAGCTTCGGCGATCCTGCCAGTCAAATGCATGCATGGACGCTGGATCCGCAGGAGAGCGAGAAGATCATCCGCCACGCGCTCGATCTCGGCATCAATTTTTTTGATACGGCAAACTGTTATTCTGCGGGCACGAGCGAAGAATATCTCGGCAGGGCGATCAAGAACAACATCGCTCGCGATAAAGTGGTGCTCGCCTCTAAGGTGTATTTCAATGAAGGGCATCTCTCCAAAGCCGCTGTCGAGCGTGAGATCGAAGGCACCCTGCGGCGGCTGGGGACCGACTATCTCGACCTATATATCATCCACCGTTTCGATGCGGGCACGCCGATAGAAGAGACGATGGAGGCGCTGCACGGCCTTGTCAAGGCGGGCAAAGTGCGCGCATTGGGCGCCTCGGCGATGTACGGATATCAATTTTATAATATGCAGCTCGCCGCGCGCGACAATGGCTGGACGCCCTTCGTTTCCATGCAGAATCACTATAACCCGCTCTACCGCGAGGATGAAAGGGAATTGATCCCGATCTGCAGGCAGATGAACGTCGCGCTCACGCCGTACAGTCCGCTCGCTTCGGGAAGGGTTGCCCGCGCCGACTGGGATGCGGATACGATGCGCAGCAAGACGGATAAAGTCGCCCGTTCCAAATACGATTCGACCGAGCAGACGGATAAGGCGATCGCCGAACGCATCCGCCTCCTCGCCGAAAAGTACGGCACCAGCATGACGCGCATTTCCTTTGCCTGGCACTTTGCCAAGGGCGTGACTTCTCCGATCATCGGGGCGACAAAGGAAAAATACCTCGACGACGCCGTCGGCGCTTTCGATATTCGCTTGACCGATGAGGACGTCGCTTATATCGATGAATGTTATATGCCGCACAAAATCGTCGGCGCACTCTGATCGGCCCCGCCGAATAAAACAGGCTCCCCCGCACATGCGGGGGAGCCTGTTTTCGTTCTATTTTTGCGGGCGTCTTTTTCCGTTTTCGTCGATGAGCATGGTCGGCCGCTCATCTTTGAGCGCCATCAAATACTCGTTGTACTGTTCGTCCGTCAGTGTGCGTACTTTGGCTTTTTTCTTTTTCGGCATAAAAGCGCCTCCTTTTGAAATTTGTTACCGTTAATATGCCCCGAACGGCCGTAAAAAATACGCCGCAGAGAGCCCTTTTACAAGTATAAAAGGCTGCGTTTCGGGCAAACTGCCTATGAGAAAGGGGGCAAGTATGACGGGGCAGACGATTTTTTTCAAAAACAAGCCGAAGATCATCTCTGCGGCGGCTATCGCGGGGCCGAAAGAGTGTGCGGGCGTCTTGGGTGCGTATGTCGATTGCGCCCTTTCCGACGACATGTTCGGGGAAAAGACGTTTGAACGCGCGGAGCGGAAGATGCTCTTGTATGCGGTGCAAAAGAGTATCGAAAAGGCAGCGCTGACCCCCGAAAAGATCGATGTGCTGCTCTCGGGGGATCTGCTCAATCAGATCATTTCGGCGAGCTTTACCGCCCGGGAGGTAGGCATCCCTTTTTTGGGCATTTACAGTGCCTGCTCTACGATGAGCGAGGGGTATCTGCTCGGGGCGGCGCTCGCGGATGCGGGATTGATCCATTATGCGGTCGCGGCGACGGGCAGCCATTTTGCCTCCGCCGAAAGGCAGTATCGCTTTCCGCTCGAACAGGGCACGACGCGTCCGCCCCAATCGCAGTGGACGGTCACGGGAGCCGGCGCTGCCGTCATCGCGCCGGAGGGCCGCGGTCCGTCGATCACCTGCGCTACGGTCGGAAAAGTCATCGATTTCGGCGTTTCGGACGTCAACAATATGGGCGCGGCGATGGCTCCCGCCGCGGCGGATACCATCTTGGCGCATTTGCGCGATGCGGGAAGGGAACCCTCATATTATGATCTCATTATAACGGGGGATCTCGGCGCGCTCGGCAGCCGCATCGTCAAAGATCTCGTATGGGAAAAGGGCGTCGATATATCCGCCAATCATGTAGACTGCGGCGAAATTGTCTATAAAGTGGTGGAGGACGAATTTCAAGGGGGCAGCGGCGCGGGCTGCAGCGCCGCGGTGATGAACTCTTACTTATATGACAAGCTGACGGGCGGCAGCGGCATCCGCCGCGTATTGTTTGCGGCGACGGGCGCATTGCTCTCCACCGTATCGTCGGGGCAGGGGGAAACGATCCCGTGCGTTTCCCACGCCGTTGCCATCGAAAACGAGGGGGACTGACATGGAAAAATATCTCGATATCCTTTTGATGTTCGCCAAGGCGTTTGCCGTGGGCGGCGCGATCTGTACGATCGCGCAGATCGTCATCAATACGACGAAATTGACGGCAGGCAGGATCCTCGTGATCTTTATGCTGTCCGGCGTCGCGCTCGAAGCGCTGGGATTGTACGACTATATCGTACAATTTGCAGGGGCGGGAGCGACCGTACCCATTTCGGGATTCGGGTATCTTCTCGCGCGCGGCGGCATTCGCGGCGCGGAAAAGGGGCTGTTCTACGCTGTGACGGGGCCGCTGTCGGCTGCGAGCGCGGGCGTTACGGCCGCCGTCATTTTCGCCTTTATATTTGCCCTGATCTTCCGCCCGAAAAGCAAGAAAAACTGAACATTTTATCGGAACGAAAAAAAAGAACGTTCACTCTCCCCGCGCGGGAGAGTTTTTTTTGATCAATTGTTGACTATTAAATTTTGCTATGTTACAATGTTATCAAAATAAAACCTTTCTATAGGGGAGCGAGCCATCATGATCCGATTTTCACTTGATAAGAGCAAGAGCGGCATCGAAGTCAGCAAACATCTGTACGGCCTGTTTTTCGAGGATATCAACCAGGCGGGCGACGGCGGATTGAATGCCGAAATGGTCATCAACAACTCTTTTGAATTTGAATATTTCGCGTATGACAATTTTAACGCGTCCTCTCCCGCGGCACTTCGCAAACAGAAGACCGCTTATTGGGATATTTCGGGCGCCGGCCCGCACTATGTCTCCGAAGAGGGCGGCATTGCGCCCACCAATCCTTCCTATTTAGTGCTGTGCGTGGGCGGTATCTATCGGCTCGAAAATCCCGGGTTTGCCGTGGGCGGCTGGAACTATTACGGTATGGCGCTCGACAAGGGCGAAACGTATAATTTCAGCATGTTCGTTAAAAAGATGGGCTTTGCTGGCAAAGTCGAAGTCTATGTGCGCGGTGCGCGGTCGGTATTGACGACCGTCGCAGAGATCCCGCTTTCGGGCAATGACGGCACATGGGAAAAGGTGCACTGTTCCTTCAAGGCGCTCTCCACCGAAATGGGCAGGCTGGTCATGGTGTTCAAGGGCAACGGGCATATCGGCATCGATTATGTTTCCCTGCTTCCGAATACTGTTTGGGGAGATCCGGACAAATACAGGAACGGCAAACTTTCGCCCCGCATCGTCAAGGCGCTGCAAGACTGCCATCCTTCCTTTTTCCGTTTCCCCGGCGGCTGCGTCGTGGAGGGGGACGAGGTGTTCGAAAATCAGTACCGCTGGCGCAACACCGTCGGGCCGCTGGAAGTACGCAAGCAGATCGCCAATACATGGGGCTACATGCAGTCATACGGCGTAGGTTTTTATGAATATTTCTGCCTGTGCGAAGATCTGCATATGGCGCCTCTCCCTGTATTGCATGCGGGGCTGCTCTGTCAGATCCGCGTGGGCACGCAGCGCGGAGAGGGATACCGCCGCATCATGCCGGGCACGGGCATGTTTAAGCGCGAGGTGATCGACAACGTCGCGCATCTGCTGTACTTTGCAAAGGGCTGCGTCGATTCAGAGGACGAAGCGGAAGCGCATTGGGCAAAAGTGCGCGCCGATATGGGGCATCCGGCGCCCTTTGCGCTCGAATATGTAGGCATCGGCAACGAAAACTGGGGCAACGAATATTTTGAAAATTTCGCCGCATGCCTTTTGGGATTGGAACAGTATGATTACGCGGGAACGCAGGTCGACCTCATCAAAAAATTCGGCGTGACCGTCGTGACGACGGCGGGCGTCGACATCCGTCCGCAGGATTCCAACGACAACTGGAAGATCATCAATCAAAAATACCGCGATATGATCGTGGACGAACACGTTTACAATTCATATCAGTGGTTTATCGACAATACCAAGCGTTACGACTGTTATGACCGCGACGGCGCCAAGGTGTTCATGGGCGAATATGCCATGCATACCATGAGCGACGGCAGGGGCAGGCTCAACGGTGAAAACAACCTGCGTTCCGCCCTCGCGGAAGCGGCATTCCTCACCGGCTGCGAAAGGAACAGCGATGTCGTCAAGATGACCTGTTATGCGCCTCTGTTTGCCTCCACCGCAAACTATCGCTGGACGCCCAATCTCATTTGGTTCAATCCCCGCGACATGATGTTCACGCCCAACTACTATGTGCAGCAGATGTTCGCCGCGAATACGGGAAAGATACTGCTCAACGACGTGGGTAAAGTGGATGACAGCAACGCGGGCGGCCTTTTGGTCGGCGCGCATGCGACGGCGGTCGCCGTCAAGGAAGTGCGCGTCAAGCGCCTTGCAGACGGCGCAGAACTGTACCGTCATAACTTCGCGGACGGCATGGGAGATTGGAAACTGTATCCGCGCTGCATCGGCGGCAGGCTGGAAAAGGGCGAACTGATCATCGACGAGGCGGATGCCTTCAACGGCTATTATCTCGACGGCGATTTTTCCGAGTGCGAAGTGGAGATCGATTTCCGCCGGCTGCACGGCAAGCAGAGTTTTATCGCGGGGGTGGGCGTAAAGGATGTCGCCGACCGCGGCACGATGGACTGCAACGGCTTTTCCATAAGCTGCCAGTACGGCAAAAATCACAAGGGGTACGACGTGTCCTTCGACAAGCGCGTCGACTTCATGCGCACGGTATGCGAACTGATGGGCAAGGATCGGTTCATTGGGTACAGCTCCGACGGCAATACGATGAAACTCGTCTATACCACGAAGAAGATGCAGGCGTATCTCTATAAGGACGGCGAATGGCACTTCTTGTTCGACAAGAATGTTTGGCGGGTCAACGAGCGCGTGTTCCAATCGGCAACGTATGACGAATCCGGTAAAATTTATTGGAAAGTCGTCAACGTGAGCGGCAGCGAACAGAAGATCGAAGCAGACATCGCAAACTTCGGCGATAAGAAAAAGGCACATATAGTCACCCTTTCCGACGAGGATGAAAACGTCATCAACGAGATCGGCACCAATTACGGCGCAAAGCACAACGTCCTTCCCCGAGAAAAGGATATCAAGATCGCGGGCAACAAACTCGAATATACTTTGGATAAAAACAGCGTCACCGTCTTTGTGATCGAGTGATTTTTACAATTCCCCGCGCGGCACGCGCGGGGAATTGTCTGCTCCTTTGTTATAGAGCAAACGCATGGCGGGCGATATAAAATAAGTATTAGACATCTTTGCCGATCCGTGCTATAATAAAGGACAAGGAGAATCGATTATGGAATATCGCATCAACCGCCGCACGGGCGATAGGATCGGCGTCATCGGGTTCGGAACCTCTGCCATCTGCGAAGCGGACGCGAAAGAGGCGGCGCAAACGCTCGAATATGCGTTCGAACAAGGGGTCAATTATTTCGATTTGGCCACCAGCGACGGGCGCACCTTTCCGGCGTTCGGTAGCGCCTTTGCAGGCGTTCGGAGAGAAGTTATCTACCAATTGCATTTCGGCGCGGACTATTCCCGCGGCGCTTACGGTTGGACGACGGACGCGGGCGCGATACAGAAGAGCGTAGACTGGCAGCTGAAAAATTTAAAGACGGATTACATAGATTACGCCTTTATACACTGTATCGACGAGGAAACCGATTGGGAGAATTATCAAAGGAGCGGCGCGCTCGGCTTGCTCCTCAAAATGAAGGAAGAGGGCATCGCGCGGCATATAGGGCTTTCTTCGCATGTCCCCGCCATTGCCGAAAAAATTTTAGATACGGGCTTGATCGATATGCTCATGTTCAGCATCAACCCCGGATATGATTATCAGCAGGGAGATTTCGCGAACGGCAGTAACGTTGAACGCATGGCGCTCTATCGCCGTTGCGAAAAGGAGGGGATCGGCATTTCGGTGATGAAGGCCTTTTCGGGCGGGCAGCTCCTGCATGAAAAGACGTCGCCCTTCGGCAAGGCGCTCACAGAGTACCAATGTATCCGCTATGCGCTGGATAAGACGGGCGTTTTGACCGTGCTTCCCGGCGTGCGGGGCAAAAGAGATCTCGAGCGTGTGCTCGGCTACTTTTCCGCGCCGGAAGAGGAAAAGGATTATTCCGTCATCGGCACATTCCCGCCGCAAGATGCGGCGGGAAAATGCGTCTACTGCAACCATTGTCAGCCCTGTCCGGCGGGGATTGACGTCGGCACGGTCAACAAGTATTACGACCTCGCGCGCGCGGGCGATGCACTCGCTGCGGATCATTATAAAAATCTGAACAAGTCGGCTTCCGACTGCATTGCCTGCGGGCACTGCAACAAGAGGTGTCCCTTTCATGCCGATCAAGTCGGCCGCATGAAGGAGATCGCCGCTTATTTCGGCAAATAAAGGATTTTATTAAAAGGAGATATAAATATGTTAGAGAGCGTACTCGCCCGCAGGGGCGTATCGTGGAAGGTCAAACTGAGCGTCAAGGGCGCCGTTTCCGTCGGGATCATTGCGCTCGCCGTGCTGTTGCCCCAGCTTGTACATTTGGCTGCGGGGCAGGCGGGCGGCGTACAATGGCTGCCCATGTATCTGCCCGTCCTTTTGGGAGGCTGCCTGCTCGGCACTTGGTGGGGACTGGGCGTAGGGCTCGCTTCTCCGCTCGTCAGTTTTGCGATCACGTCTGCACTGGGCGAAGCGATGCCAGCCGCGGCGCGCCTGCCCTTTATGATGGCCGAACTCGCCGTGTTTGCGGCAGTTGCCGGGCTGTTCTCGAAAAAGATCGTGCAAAACGGCTGGCTGGCATTCCCCGCCGTTCTGCTGGCCCAGGTAGCGGGCAGGGCGTTTTTCCTGTTGCTCGTCACAATTTTTCAGGGCTTTGTTCCTTTTACGCCCGCAATGATCTGGTCGCAGATCCAATCGGGGCTTTTGGGCATGCTTTTGCAGGCAGTGCTCGTTCCCTTCATCGTCATGGGGCTTCGCACGCTCATTTGCAGAGAAAAAGACAATGACTGACGTCGAACGGGCGCGGGAACATCTCGCCGGACATACGATCGCCCTATGTAAAGGGGAGCAGGTCGTTACGAGCGATCTGCGCGGCATTGCGCCCATGCTTACGTTGATCGGAGAGGGGCGCGACCTTGCGGGGTGGTCGGCTGCCGACGTCATCGTCGGCAAGGCGGCGGCGTTTTTGTTCGCGTACGCGGGCATTAAAGAGGTTTACGCGAAGGTGCTTTCAAAGGGCGGTGCTGCAGTGCTGCGCGGGCACGGCATTCCGTATTCCTGCGGCATGCTTACGCCGCACATCGTCAATCGCAAAGGGGATGGGATCTGCCCGATGGAGAGTGCCGTGGCGGATATTTCCGATCCTGCCCAAGCGGTAAGGGCATTAAATAGCCGCCTTAGGGAATTGCGTGAGGCAAATCAGTAAAACAGAAAAAGCGATTCGGGCGGCAACGATCGGAAAACATTTTTGAAGGGATCGCCGACAGAAAATCATACGACCACCGACATAAAAGTCGGTGGTCGTCGCTATAGCTGTTATGGCCGCCTTCGTTGAGCGTTTTTTAGATTTCCTGTTTCATCGGAACAGTGTGGTTCATTATCTATTATAAAAAATCCGCTCATGAAAATATTTTACTAAAAATGCAGGAAAAAAATCTCTGCTTCCTACAATTGCAGGTATATAACATAATTATCCCGCAATCGCGGGATACTGTAAATTTCAAGCGATAATTTTGCCGCCTTCTGCATCATGGTGACACGGTAAGTAAAAAGCAGTTTGTAATGTCTGCCAAAGCCTTGCAGGGCACAGCGATGTAAAAGTAACGCTCGGAATATACACGCATACGAGTACACAGTTTCGCAAAGATGAATATAGAAAATTCCGCATAGAACCATAATAAAATGAAAAAGCACCCGTAAAACAGGTGCTTTATTGGCGCCGATTGGGTGACTTTGTACGAACTCAAAGGGAAGGAAGAGGCAGATCGGGAACATTCCCCGACCTGCTTTTCTATATCTTCGACATACGATTTTGAAAAACGTTCCGTTGAAAATCTCTCTTGGAAGTTGTATGTAATGACCATGTGGTCGCCGTACCAGATAACTTCCCGCACAAAGGTATTCACGAGCAGCTTACGAACCTTTATGTCGTCTGAATCTTCAAAGACTTTAGAGAGCAGGAATTTTTCTACTTCCTCGACAGACAAATGAGCATACGACTTTTGGGCTGCCTTATTGATTTCTATTTCCAACTCGTTGAGTTCTGCCTGCAAGCCGTTGAGCCTGTCCTTCGTGAAGTCCGTGATGATGCCCTGCTCGATTGCTTTCACAATGTTATCAGCTGCTTTCTTGGTGTCGTCCCGTTTTTTGATAAGCACCTGCAATCCCGAATCGTCCTGCATCATTTTCTCATGTACTTTGACGACGGTCTCCGCGATGCGCGTGATGATACTGTTCCTGCGGAGCATTGCTACTGTCGCCTGAATGACATAATCTTCTAACACCTGCTTTTGGACCGCTTTGCAGTCGCAGTCTTCTTGTTTGCGCCTCTTGGAAAGGCAGGAATAGTAATAATGAATTTCGCCCGTCTTGCTCGTGCCGCTCTCGCCGACCATTCGGTGTTTGCATTTTCCGCAGATAAGTTTTCCGGAAAGTATGTAATCGAAAATTTCCTTCTTGCGCCCGGGCGCGTTTTTGTTTTCTTCATTTATGGCATTTACTTGCGTCCACAACTCCTTTGAAATTATTGGCGGGAAGATTTTGTCGAACTCTTCGCCCTTATGTGTTACAACGCCCGTATAGCGTTTGTCGTGTAAGATCCGATAAACGAATTTATGGGTAATGAGCTGCCCATTTTTACGACGAAAGTTCTTTTCTTTCAGTTCGTCCGCTATCGTCTGTGCTTTATAGCCTTGCGCGTATTTTTGAAATATCTCCCGAATGACGGCGGCCTCTGCTTCATTGATATGATACTTTTTGTCCTTCAAGTCCCAACCGAAAATATCTTTTCCGCCCGTTGCGTTTCCCTTGAGCCAGCTCTCCCGCAAGCCTCGGTTGACCTTCTGCTTTAAGTCCTCAGAAAAATATTCGTTGAATCCTTCGATAACTGCGAGGAACAGTTTTCCCTCAGGTGTATCGGGGATATTTTCCATTGCGGAGACAAGTTCCACGCCGATGTCCGTCAGCTTCTTACGATTTGTGATGTCGAGCGCGTAGCCTATTCAAATAAATTCGATACGGATTGGTTGACAACGGACTCATACTTGTTGCGAGCGAATCTGTCGAGCTTATAGACGATTACCACGCTCCATTGTCGTCGCTTGCTGTCGCGCAGCATTTGTTGAAATGCCGCGCGGTTGTCGTTCATTCCCGTGGTGGCTCTGTCGATGTACTGATCCACCACGAGAAGATCGTTCTTTTCCGCGAACTGCTTACAGACGCGGACTTGGCCTTCAATAGACTGTTCGGTCTGACTGTCAGATGAATATCTGGCGTAAATGACTGCTGTTTTCAAAATTAGTTTTCCTCCTGAAATTTTTTGCTTATAGCATACACCTTTACGGCAGGGAATAACAGACACTGCGGACGTACAATACCCGTACATTTTCCCAACCGACCGTAGCAAAAACAGGACATTTTCGGTACTTTTGTGCCTTTCGGCGCACCCGAAAACAGGGAGAGCAAGGCGAAGTCTGTCAAAGGTCTGCCCCACGGGGACGCGCAGGAATTTTGTAAAAGTAAGTATTTTACTTCTCCCTCAAAATTGCTGCGCGCCTTTGACAAACAAAGCTGCTCTCCCACCATTCCCAAGCCGAAAGGCATGAAAATGTCCTGTAAAAGTAACGAAATGAGCTAAACTGTCAATATTAGTTGCGGTTTTGTTGGGGTTTTCTAACGGCAGCTTTTGTTGTAAAACGCGAGGGAATGTGGTAGAATAAAAGCACAAACAAGCGGGAACGCTTCATATCACGGAAGAATGTATTCTGACTGTGGGAAAAGTGCCAGCGGAAGTAGTCGGGCGAAAGCCAATGTAACGAAGTAAATCGATGAAAAACCGGGTGACCGTGACTGTCAGGCAAGACGGACGAGAAATCGTCTGTCCTCTGTCTGCGGTCACGGTCTTTTTTGTTTTTCGGAAATTTTTCAAAACAGGTCAAAAACTGTCCTGTTTGCGTGGTTTAATGGAAACGAAAATTTTTTGAA
>CAJFGA010000029.1 GCA_904374385.1 uncultured Clostridia bacterium
AGATTTAACCACACAAGAAGGAAAACAGCGATTGATAGACGGTTTTATCAATGCGATCTATGTGTATGACGACAGGATAACTTTTACATACAATTACAAAGACGGAACGGAAACGATAACGCTTTCCGAGTTGGAAAGCGCAAAAAGTTCGGATATAAAATGCGTAGGTGCGCCACAAAAAAGCCACAGACTTTTGTCTGCGGCTTTTTTGTTTGGCACGTCGTCAAAGGAACTCGAGTTGGTTGCCGCTTGCGGCAAGCTATTCGGGCATCATGTGCTTTGCCCCCTACAGGGGGCAAAGCTCCTTAGGGCGCGTCCCTGTCTATACCGTTTGAACATAATAACGGCGTGCGTTAGCGCGCCGCACTTGTCTATGCCAAGCAAACGTCACGGTGTCCAAAGGCCGTTTTGATGATTTCTTGCATTTGACTTTTCAATACTGAAATGTTATAATAACAATATGATTGGTTTAGAACGAGGGAAAGTGACTTTATATATCCATAGCCCTGTATGGAATACGGAGGCAGCTCATACAATTAAAGTACTCAAAAAAATTTTAGGGGATATTGTAACGGAAATAGCGCATGTAGGCAGTACAGCTAATGGCAAAACCGATTATTGATATTGCGCTTGCAGTACCTAATTTTACAGATATTGTAGGTTATAATAGCAAATTAGAATTGCATGGGTTTTATTACCGTTATGCAATGGATAATTCTAATAATATTTTACGGGGAAAAATTGATTTTGCAACAAATAATATTCGGCAACTTTTATATGCTTGCGGCGGATATTATAGCGGCTTGAATAAACTTCAAACACATTTTATTCATGTAGTAAAATCAGAAAGTATAGAGTGGCGAAATTATATAAAATTTCGTGATTATCTCAATACACACCCGCTTGTTGCCAAAGAATATGAAAATTTGAAGATAATGCTATACCAAAAATTTACTGACAACCGAGAAGAATACACGGCACACAAACATGACTTTATTCAACGAATACTTAATTCATTTTAACTGCTATTTTTCCCCAATGTATTAATACATTAGCGGATTATTTTTAAAAGTATAAAAGAGCCTAAATCGAATATTCGATTTAGGCTCTTATTGGTGTACCACAAACCACGCAAAGGCATAAACGCCTTTGCGTGGTTTGTTATACGCTCATGACAGCACCATTCGGTGCGCTAAAGACGAAAACTATTCGGGCGAGAAGCGCGCTCCGTTAGGGGCAAAACTCATTAGGATGCAGTCTGTGTCGATATGTAACCCCATAGCAGATCTTTTAGGCAAGTACCCGCGACGGGGCAAAGGTTGCAAAAGTATTTTTACTATGCTATAATTATTATAAAAAATTTAAGGGGGCTCTTTTATGAAAGTAATAGGTATCAACGGCAGCGGCAGAAAAGACGGAAATACGGCTATTCTAATACGCACGATCTTTGATGTATTGCAAAAATATAAGATCGAAACAGAATTGATACAATTGCCCGATGTTGCAGTTGCACCATGTAAATTGAGTGAAGGCGGGCAATGTTTGGCATGTATGAAAACGGGATCCTGTATATATGAGAATGATGATTTTCATATCCTTTACGATAAAATAATGAAAGCGGACGGATTGATTTTAGGTTCGCCTGTTTACGGCGCTGATATAACGGTAAAGATGAAAACGTTTCTCGATCGTTTGGGCATTGCAAGCATGGCAAATTCAAAAGTTTTACAGCGCAAACCTGCAGTAGGCGTCGCTGCCGTGCGCAGGGGCGGCGGTATATCGGCGGTCGACAGCCTCAACCATTTTATGTTGTTTAAGGAAATGATTGTGGTCGGCTCGATCTACTGGAATATGGTTTACGGAAAAGAGATAGGTGATGTTCTGAATGATGAAGAGGGCATGGCAAATATGCGCAATATCGGCGAGAATATGGCATGGCTTTTAAAAAAACTTCATGCAGGCGTTTCCTTGCGGGCGAAATGATGAATCTCTCTTTTGCAGCGCTGATAGGCGGTACGGTCGTATATAATAACTTCCCGCAGGCAGGTAAATAGAAAATACTGCTAAGAACATGGCAAAGAAGGGAATAAGCGGGAAAAAGTTACGCATACTTTTGTTAAAGTATCCGCGCGGGAGCAAAGCCGAGGCGGAAGCAAAGGGAGGTAACAATGAAAGCAACGGGAATCGTAAGGAGGATCGACGAACTCGGCAGGGTCGTCATTCCCAAGGAGATCCGCCGTACGCTGCGCATCAAGGACGGCGACCCGCTGGAAATTTTTACGGACAGAGACGAGCTGATGCTCAAAAAATATTCGCCCATCGCGACGCTGGAAAAGTTTTCAGAGGGAACGACCAAATCGCTCAGCGATCTGAGCGGCTATTTGGCAGTCATCTGCGATACGGACGAAGTTTTATACGCTTCAGGCGACGGAAGAAAAGAATTTACTAAAAAACATATATCCGAACAGCTTGAAAGGATCATGCGCGACCGCCGCAGTTATATCGCCAATCTCGCGGAGGGCGGCGATATCGTGCCGCTCGCCGAAGATTCCGATTTTAAAGCGACGGCGCAAATCATCGTGCCCATCGTTTCGGGCGGAGACTGCCTCGGCGCCGTTTCCCTCTTGAGCGGGGAAGAGGGCGCGCGCATGGAAAGCGGCGCCGTCAAACTCTGCCGCCTTACGGCAGATATTCTCGCCAATCAGTTCGATTGAACTGCATCCGCGGGAACCGCCCGCAGCGGGCGGCTACATATGAAAGCGCAAAGTTTTATCAAGGGCGCGCTCATTATCTCGGTCGGCGGGATCGTCGCCAAGATATTGGGCGCGCTTTACAGAATACCGCTCACAAACATCCTCGGCGGCGAGGGGATGGGCATCTATCAGATGGTCTATCCGCTCTATTGTCTTCTTTTGACCCTTTCGGCGACGGGCATCCCTTCCGCTCTTTGCCGTATCGTATCCCATGCGGAGGCGGCGGGGGCGCGTTCCGGCGGCGCTGTCCTGCGCAAAGCGCTGCTGCTGTTTTCTTTGATCGGCGCGGCGGGGACGGCGCTCATGTTCGCGCTTGCACCCGTCATGAGCGCCGTACAGAGGGAAGCGGACGCCGTGTTTGCGTACAGGATGCTCGCGCCGAGCGTATTGGCAGTATCGGTCATCTCCTGTTTCCGCGGCTATTTCCAGGGCAAAAATAATTTTCTGCCCACCGCCTTATCCGAAATTTTAGAGCAGATCGTAAAAATCTCGCTTGGCTTGTTTTTTGCCTATACGTATCGCCAAAATATTGCGCAAGCCGTCGCCTACTGTCTGCTCGCCGTCACGGTGAGCGAAGCGGCCGCCGCGCTGTTCATGATCGTTTGGTACCGCATCAGCGAGCCGCCCTATGCGCGCCCGCTCTATCGTGTGCGCGAAGAACAGATTGCGTCGCGCACGCTGTTTCGCTTTGTCCTGCCCGTTGCGGTAGCGGCGGGCGTACTGCCCCTTTCCAACATTTTAGACAGCATCATCATCGTCAATCTGATCGGCCGATATGCCGGCAATTCGACGGCGCTGTACGGCGTCTTTTCGGGCGGGGCAAACACCCTCGTCAACTTGCCCGTATCCGTCTGCTACGGGCTCGCCGCGGCGGTCATACCGCTCGTTTCCTCCCTCTATGCGCAGGGCATGGAGGCAGAGGCAGAAAAAAAGATCGTCTTTGCGCTCAAATGTACGCTGTTCATTTCGCTGCCCGCCGCCGCATTCCTGTTTGCCTTTCCCGCGCAGATCTCTGCGCTTCTCTTCCGTTCCGTAGTCGGGGAAGAGGGCGCGTGGCTCGTGCGCCTGATCCGCATCATGTCGTTCGGTGCGGTCCTCCTTTCGGCGGTGCAGACGCTCTCCGCTTGTCTGACGGGGCGTGGCAAGCCCAAAATTGCGGCGTTTTCGATGACGGCAGCCGTCGTCGTCAAGCTGGCACTTGAATTTTTCCTCATCCGCAGCCCCAAAATTTCCGTTTCCGGCGCGGCGTTCGCCTCGATCGGGTGTTATTTTGTTGCTTTGCTCGTCAATTTGTTATATAGTATAAGGGATAAAAAAAATCTCGCGCGCACGGCGTTCGATTTCGTGCGCCTCGGTGCGATCGCCGCCCTCGCGGTGGCAGTCGCCTATCCGCTCCGCTCTATGGGGGCGCTCGTCCCCCTCGCAGTCGCGGCGGCAGTCTATCTGCCGCTCTGCGTCCTGCTTCGGTGCTTTTCGCGCGAGGAAATCGGATCAATCGGAAGGAGAAAGAACTATGCTGACCATCGTCGGGCTGGGATGCGGCCCGGAAGATCTTACGACAGGCGGAAGAGAGGCGATTTTATCCGCCGATAAAGTTATCCTGCGCACGGGCGAAACGCCGCCTGCGGACGGCGTGCGTGCGTTGGGCGTCCCTTTTACGGCGCTCGACTACATATATGAAAAGAGCCGCAATTTCGATACGCTCGCCAAAAATCTCGCCGAGGCGGTATCCGAAGCGGCAAAGGGCGCCCGCGTCGTTTATTGTGTAGACGGAAGCTGCGCCGAAGATGTTTCCGTGCGGCTGCTCTTAAAAAAGCGTGCGGATGTGCGCCTTTTCGACGGCGTATCCAAATCCTCCCGCGCCTTTGCGGCGGCAGAAGTCTCGGCGGGTATGACCGTTTCCGCCTACGATATGGAAGAACTGCGCGCTTCGCTGCCCCTGTGCGTGTACGACGTCGACTGCGACCTGATCGCAGGGGATGTCAAACTGAAACTCTGCGAACTGTTCGGCGACGAGGCGGACGCCTTTTTCGTGTCGGGCGGAAGGGCGGAAAGGATCAAATTGTATGAAGCGGACAGGCAAAAACAGTACGGCCCGTTCAGCGCGATCGTCGTGGACAAGATCCCGCTTCTGCAAAAAAGGCGCTTCGATTACGAAGATCTGTTGGCGATCCTGCGCCTTTTGCGCGCGCCGAACGGCTGTCCGTGGGACAGGGTGCAGACGCACGAGAGCATCCGTGCCAACATGATCGAAGAAGCCTACGAGTTGGTAGACGCCATCGATCTTAAAGACGACGACAAGATCCTTGAAGAGACGGGCGATGTTCTCATGCAGGGCGCTTTCCATTCTGTGCTCGGAGAGGAGAGGGGCGCCTTTACGAGCGGCGACGTTCTGAGCGCCGTGTGCGCCAAGCTCATCTTCCGTCATTCACACATCTTCGGCAGCGACAAGGCGGAGGGCGAGAGCGGCGCGCTGTCCGTTTGGGAGAAGAACAAACAGGCGGAAAAGGGGCAGAAGACGGCGGGCGACGCCGTCAAGGACGTGCCGAAGGCGTTTCCCGCCGTCATGCGCGCGCAAAAGGTGGGCAAACGCGCCGCCAAAGCGGGGTATGATTTCAAAGACGCGCAAGAAGCGTCTGAAAAGGTGCGCGAGGAACTGGGCGAACTGTTGGAGGCGATCCGTTCGAAGGACGCGGCGCACATCGAAGAGGAAACGGGCGACTTGCTCTTTTCCGCGGTCAATGTGGGGCGGCTCGCGGGGGCGGACTGCGAAACGGCATTGCGCGAGAGCACCGAAAAATTTGTCGCGCGCTTTTTGAAAACGGAGGCGCTCATCTTGGCGGACGGCAAAAAAATGCAGGAACTGCCCGCCGGGGAATTGTGGGCGTACTACGGCAAGGCAAAGAAAGAAGATGAAGACGCATCCCGTTGATATCGGCGGCGTAATCGTGCCGAACAATGTATTCTGTGCGCCGCTTGCGGGCTATACGGACTTTGCTTTTCGCAAGCTCTGTTATTCCTACGGCGCGGGGCTGTGCTTTACCGAAATGGTCAGCGCCAAGGGCCTGCGGTACAAAAACGAGGCGACCCGCGCGCTGCTGCACAGGCATCCCTCCGAAAAGCAGACGGCCGTGCAGCTATTCGGGAGTGACCCGCAGATCATGCGCGCCGCCTGCGAGAGCGAAGCACTGCATGATTTTCCCATTGTCGACATCAATATGGGCTGTCCCGTGCCAAAGGTATATAAAAACGGGGAGGGGAGCGCCCTGTTGAATCATCCGTCCCTTGCGGCGCAGATCATTGCGGCGTGCAAAGAGAGCGGCAAGGCGGTCACCGTCAAATTCCGTATCGGGGTATCGGAGGACAAAAAAATTGCCGCTTCTTTCGCAAAAATGTGCGAGGAGGCGGGTGCGGATCTGATTACCGTGCACGGCAGGACGAGGGAGAAGTATTACGCGGGCGAGCCGGATTACGGTCAGATCGCCGCGGCAAAGCGCGCCGTAAAAATTCCCGTCATTGCCAATGGCGGCATATTTTCGGAGGCAGACGCGCAGAAAATGACGGAAGAAACGGGTGCGGACGGCGTAATGGTCGCGCGCGCCGCGCTGTATGACCCGCACGTCTTTGCCGAGATCGCGGAGCAAAAGATCCCGCGCGATATCCGGCGGGATGCGGAAGAGCAGATCGCGGAGATGCTTCCCTTTTATGGGGAAAAGTTCACCGTCGTACAGATGCGCAAGATGGTTTCCTTTTATATCCGCGGAATGCGCGGCTGTGCGGAATACAGGAAGAGGCTGTTTGCGGCGGACACGCTCGGCGAACTTCGCGCGCTGTTGGATGAAATTTTTTGCGAAAGGGGCTGAAAGATATTTCGATTATTGACAAATTACCCCGAAAAATGGTAAACTGAAGAAGATGTATATCGAAGGAATCAACATTGCGCGGCCAAAGGCGGCGGGTTATCGGACAATGGTGGGCAGATATTCCCATCGAAAAAGGGACAGGTTTTGGGAGATCGACTTTTTAAGGGGACTGTGCGTCCTTCTCATGGTGTTCGATCACTTTATGTACTGCCTGTGGGATATTATGCCTTCCCTCAACGAGATGTTCGGCACGACGCTCTTTGCCGAATGGCGCAACATAGCGATCCAATACTGGAGATGGAACGTCCGCATCAACGTGCGCGAGGTGGTCATCTGCACTTTTTTCATCCTGTGCGGCGTGAGCTGTACCCTTACGCGCGGCAATTTCCGCCGCTTTATCCCGCTTGCGCTCGTGGCTGTCGGCATATCTGCCGTGACGGCGTTTATCGACGAAAATTTTATTGCGGGCACGCACATCATTTTCGGCGTCATTCATATGATCGCGGCGGGCGTCTTGCTGTATGCCCTGTTCGACAATGCCGCATCTGCCGTATGCGATGTGCTCGGCAAGGGCAAAAAGGCGCGCGTGGCAGAAACGATCCTGCGCTATGTGCCGGGGCTGATCGGCATCGGATTTTTGATCATGTATTTTACCTGCTTTGCCGACCTGCATATCGTGGACGGCGCCATCCGCATCGATTCCACCTTTGCGGCGGAAGGCAGCCAGGCAGAGCGTATGCTGCGCGCCATATTTCTCTATGTAAACAATTACAATTTCGAATCGGTCTCCGCCGATTACTTTCCCATACTGCCCTATGCGATGGTCATCCTTGCGGGAGGTGTCATCGGCCGCGCGATCTATCACACGGCGGCAAAATATACCTTTGCGCCGTTGGACGGGGCATGGAATCGCGGATTCTGTTTCCTCGGCAGGCATTCTGCCTTTATCTTTGTGGCGCATATGGTCGTCATTCCCGTATTGCTGGCGCTGTTTGCGCTCATCACATCACTTTTTTAACGGAGTACCGCATGAAATACGAAAAACTGCTTCCCGAACTATCTATGTATGAAGCGGCGCGCGCGAACGTGGCCGACCGCAAAGTACGCACCGCCGTCTCCTTTTACGGCAAAAAGTATACCTTTGATGAAATTTTCCGCTTGATCGACTGCCTTGCAGACAATCTCGCACAGGAATTTTCCCTTCGAAAGGGAGATACGGTCACCCTCTGCGCGCCTAACTCTCCGCAGGCGCTCCTCGCCTTTTATGCGGCGAATAAACTGGGCATCAAAGTCAATCTCGTACATCCTTATATCCCGCCCGAAAAACTGGGCGAGAGCATCGAGCGGACGGGCAGCAAGATTTTGTTCGTGTACGACCTTTATAAGGGGGACGCGTCGGCCTTTTCCGTTCCGGTGCTCGTCAGCAACTGCGGCTATTTCATGAGTTTTGCCGCAAAAATTTACTATCGCCTCACGAATAAGCGGACGATGCGCGGCGGCATTCCCTTCGAAAAATATCTGAAGGACAGGCGCGCCCCGCATAAAAACGCGGAGCGTTTTGCCATGGAAGAGCCCGCCGTATATCTTGCCAGCGGCGGCACGACGGGCGAACCGAAGATCATCGCGCACAACAACTTCGTTTTTAACAATCTCTGCAGCAAGGCGGAAGAATTTTTGAGCGAACCGCTCGATCAGTATACGGCGCTCTACAATGTGCTGCCCATCTTTCACGGCTTCGGCCTCTGCATCAATATGCACATGTGCATGATGATGCGCGCGACCAACATTATGTGCATCAAATTCAACGCCAAGATGAGCGCCAATCAGATCATCAAGCAAAAGGCGAACATCCTCACGGGCGTGCCCACGATGTTTTTGAAGCTGCTCGGCGAAAAGACGTTTACGGAGGGGGATCTTTCCAATTTGAAAGACGTATACGTCGGCGGCGACAGCGTGCCCGATTCCCTCGTGCAGGATTTCAATGCCGCCTTGGAGCGCGGCGGCAGCCGTGCCAAGATGTATATCGGTTACGGGCTGACCGAAACGGTTACCGTCTGCCTCGTCAATACCATCCGGCACAACCGCCCGTCTTCCATCGGTTATCCGCTCTCTCATACGGCGGTGCGCATCTATCGGGACGGCAAGGAGCTGCCCGCGGGCGAAGTGGGGGAGATCTATCTCGATACCGATCAGTTTATGCTCGGATATCTGGGCGACGAATATTCGCCCTTTGCCGAGATCGACGGAACAAAATGGCTGAAAACGGGGGATTACGGCTGGCTGGATGCGGACGGCTTCCTGTATTTCAAACAGCGCATCAAAAATATGATCAAGGTGAGCGGAGTGCCCGTCTATCCTTCCGAGATCGAAGCGGCGGTCCTCTCCGTCGACGGGGTTAAAAAGGCTTGCGCGGTCGGCATGGACGACGCCGTGCGCGGGCAGGTGGTAAAGCTGTTCGTTGAACCGAAAGAGGGAGCCGACGAAGGGGCGCTGCGCGAAAAGATCGCCGCGGCCTGTGCGGAAAAGCTGATCGCCTACGCGGTCCCCAAAAAGATCGTGTTCCGCGAAAAACTGCCCGTCAACCTGATCGGAAAAATTGACAGGAAGCAACTGGAAGAGGAATGATTTTCGTGGGGCCCGCGGCAAAATACTTTGCCGCGGGCTCGTTTTACAGCCGCGCCCGGCGGCGCCGGCAGATCTGGCTTTGCTGTCCGGCGGCCGTGTATCTTTCTCGGCCGTATCAAGGAAAAAAATGGACGTGTACGGATTTTTTTGAAATTACTTGACGAAATCCTGAATATATATTATAATGATTCTTGTAAATTGATCTTAACATGGTTTCGCATGAAATAAAGGATCCTTTATTTTTCTGCGCAGCAGAAAAATCTTTTTGCGCAGAAAAACAAAAACGCAGCCGCGGCAAGGCGGCAGTGGAGGAGATATGTACTGCAAATTTTGCGGAAAGCAGATTGCGGATGAAAGTCGTTTTTGCCCTTATTGCGGCAAGCCGCTCGAAGCAAACGGGTCGGCGGACAATGCGAACGGCAGTTATACGGGCAACCCTTACAGCGGCAATACCTATCAAAACCGCTATCAGGCGCCGCCGCCCTATTGCGGCCCCGCCGTAGAGCCGCCCCCGAGCGCGGGTTGGGGCGTTTTATGCTTCTTTTTCCCGATCGTCGGGCTGATCTTATATCTCGTTTGGCACGACACCTATCCTCTGCGCGCCAAAATGTGCGGCAAGGGCGCGCTGATTTCGGTCATCGTCTATGTGGCGGTCATTGTTTTTTGGCTCATCATCGCAATTATTATGATTGCGGTGGGAACGACGGCGGCATTGTCTTATTCCGCAATGCTTTCGTTTTTATAAAATATTAACCAGGAGGGAATATTGATGTTTTGCAAAAAGTGTGGCAAAGAAATCGGCGAACAGGATACCTTTTGCCCGTACTGCGGCGCAGCTCAAAACGAAGCGGGCGCGGCGAACAATGTCTCTGCGCAGGGGCAGGCTCCGCAGCCGCAGCCGCCGCAATACCAACAGCCTTATCCGCCCGTCTATGACAGCGGCAGTGCCGGTTGGGGCGTGCTCGGCTTTCTGATCCCGATCGTCGGGCTGATCCTTTTCCTCGTGTGGAGAAGCACAAAGCCCCGCAGCTCGAAGGCTGCCGGCATCGGCGCATTGATCAGCGTAATTTTGTATGTCATTTTGGTGATTATTATGATCGCGGTTTCCGGGAGCGTGATAAACGAAATGTACGGAATGGTTACCTTTCTATCATAGTAAAAAAATCTCCGCTCGATGCGGAGATTTTTTTTGCCTGCCGCGCGCGTAAAAAGGCGGGTTGACTTTTGCATGGCGATATGATATAATCGAAAAAACGAGGATTGATTATGAAGAGCGAAAATATAGCCGCCATTTCCACGCCGGCGGGGAGAGGAGGCGTAGCGGTCATTCGTCTGAGCGGCGACTCTCCGCTCGCCGTCGCGTCGAAGATGTTTTTGCCGAGCGGAAAAACGGCCGTCGCAGATTTTCAGCCCTATCGCATGTATCCGGGCGAAATCGTGGCCGAGCATTTTAAAGATTACGGCCTGTGCGTCTATTTCAAAGCGCCGCACAGCTTTACGGGGGAAGACGTCGTGGAATTTCACTGCCACGGCGGCACCAGCATCGCGCGCGGCATCCTTGCGCGCGCCCTGACCCTCGGATGCCGCGGGGCGGAGCGGGGGGAATTTACCAAACGCGCCTTTTTGAACGGAAAACTCTCCCTCTCCTCGGCGGAAGGGCTGATCGATATGATCAACGGCGAGAGCGAAGCGGAAGTGCGCGCAGGGTACATGCTGTACGGCGAAAGGCTGAACGGCGCCGCGGATCGTCTGCAGGCGGAGCTGACGGATATACTTGCCGGCATCGATGCGGATATGGATTTTCCCGAAGAGGATATCGAACATACCGACCTCGCGGATATCGGCGCCCGTATGCGGGCGGTCGAAGGGGAGCTTCGCCGCATGCTTGCCACCTACGGAACGGGCAGCAAGATCAAACAGGGGGTCAACGTCGTCATCGCGGGGCGGCCGAATACGGGCAAAAGTTCCCTGCTCAACGCTCTTCTTGAGCGGGAAAAGGCGATCGTTTCCTCCGTTCCCGGTACCACGCGCGACGCTGTGGAAGGGACGCTGGAGATCGGCGGCGTGCGCTTTAACCTCTTCGATACGGCGGGCATCCGCCAAAGCGGCAACGAGATCGAAAATATCGGCATCGCCCGCGCCAAGTCGCTCATAGACGGGGCAGATCTCATTTTGTTCGTGCTCGACGGCTCGGAAAAAATGTGCGAAGAAGACAAAAACATTTATAAACAAGTAGAGGATAAGCCGAAGATCGTCGTCTCCAACAAAAACGATTTGGAAGGGGAGAGCGGCGAGCCGTGCGACATCCGCGTATCTGCCAAAACGGGCGAAAACATCGCCGCCCTCAAAGCGATGATGCTGGAAAAGAGCATGGCGGGATACGATACGGATGCGGCGTTTCTCATCGAACGGCGCCATTACGACGCGCTTTCGGCCGCACGGGAAGAGGTGGCGCAGGCGATCGCCCTCTGCGGGCATGCCCCTCTCGATCTGCTCGGCGTGCATTTGAAAGCCGCCTGGGATAAATTGGGCGAGATCAGCGGAAAAACAGCGACGGAAGAGATCATCAACGAGATCTTTGCAAAATTCTGCGTCGGAAAATAGATTAGGCTTTATATCAGGGAGGAAGTAAAAAATGGTCAATTTAGAACTGTACAGAGTTTTTTATACTGTCGCAAAATGCGGCAGCCTGACGCGCGCGGCGGACGAACTGTTCATCAGTCAGCCCGCAGTTTCGCAGGCGATCAAACAGCTCGAAGGACAGCTCGGTACCCCTCTCTTCAACCGCACTCATCGCGGCATGGAGCTTTCCGAACACGGCGGCAAGCAAATTTTCGATATCGTAGCGCGCGCCCTTGCCGAATTGGACGAGGCGGAAAACAAACTCAAAGAGATCAATTCGACGGCGACAGGCACCATCCGCATCAGTGCGTCTGACACCATTTTTTCTTATGTCGTCATCGATAAAATTGCGGAGTATCACGAAAAATTCCCCGCCGTCAAACTCAATCTCATCAACTGCATCACGACGGAAACGCTCGATCTTCTCAAAAACAACAAGTGCGATATCGCCTTTTTAAATCTTCCCGTCGACGATAAGGATATCAATCTTACAAGCGTCATCATGCCCCTGCACGATACGTTTGTAGCAAATAAAAATTATGCCGCACTCGCAGAAGACGTGCAGCCCCTCAAATCCATGCACGATTATCCGCTTTTGATGCTCGATCAAAATACAGTTACGCGCAAGGCGATCATCAATTTTTCTCATTCCATCGGCGTACATCTGCACCCGGAAGTGGAGTGCGGCAGTTTAGAACTGATGATCCAACTCGCCAAGAACGGCGTCGGCATCGCCTGTGTGCCCAAGGAATATGTGCGCCGGGAACTCAACGATGATAAAACCCTCTTTGAAATTAAAACCGAGCCCGCGCTGCCCGCGCGTTCGATCGGCATTGCCTTTCCGAAGAATCAGCCGATTTCCTATGCGACGAAAGAATTTTTCAAATTGTTCAATAAAGATAACTGAAGAATAAGGAGCAAAAAGGCGGAGCGTTTACAAACGCTTCGCCTTTTTGTGTAAACGCTCCCGCGATAGTCGCGGGAGGTAAATCCGAAGGGCAAAAACAGAAGTTTTTCCTTATAGCCGTCATGAAAAGCGGCCGAATAAACCAAAAAGACCCTCATAGGCCTGTCACTGCTGTGCCTAAGCTAACAATAATAGGCATCCCCTTGGGCTGTCCACCGAAGGTGTCGAAGTAAACTAAAAAGACTTTTCCATGGGGCTGTCATCGAAGGTAGCAGAAAAAAGGCTCCGTCCCCCCCCTTGGGGGGGGGAGCTATCACCGCAGGTGGCGACGTAAACTAAAAAGGCTTTCCCTTGGGGGGGAGCTATCACCGCAGGTGGCGACGTAAACTAAAAAGGCTTCCCCCCTTGGGGGAAGCTGTCACCGCAGGTGACTGATGAGGGGTATGCGCAACAGCAACAAAGAAAGTCAGTAAAAGGAGCGTCCCCTCATTCGCAGGTACACAAGGAGGAGTCCGAAGAGAAAATAAATTCCCCCGCGTTTTATGCGGGGGAGAATTATTTATGCGAGCACGTCGTGCATGTCATATTTTCCGGCAGGCTTTCCCGCGATGAACTTTGCCGCCGTCACGGCGCCCGCGGCGAATACTTTTTTGCTCCGCGCGCTGTGGGAAAGGGTGATGATCTCATCCTCTCCGGCAAACATCACTTCGTGTTCTCCCACGATGGTGCCGCCGCGCACCGCATGGATGCCGATTTCCTTTTTGCTCCGCGCGCCGACCATGCCCTCTCTGCCGTAAATAAATGTCTTTCCTCCGCAAAAGGCTTCGTTTGCGCTTTCGGCAAGCATGAGCGCCGTGCCGGAAGGGGCATCTTTTTTCAGATTATGATGCTTTTCCACGATTTCTATATCGAATTGATCGCCGAGGAAGGCCGCTGCTTCCTTGACCAGCTTTTGCAGCAGGTTGATGCCGACGGACAGATTCGCCGTCTTGAAGACTGCGATCTTTTGGCTCGCTTTTTCGATGGCTTCGAGGTCGTCGGCGGTATAGCCCGTGGCCGCCAAAACGACGGGCACGCAGAATTTTTCCGCATACGCAAGGATATTTTTTAAATTTGCGGCGTTTGAAAAATCGATGACGGCATCTGCCTTTTCCCGCACGTCCGCAAAGGATGCGTATACGGGCGCGCCGTACATTTCTCCCTCTTTCAAGTCTACCCCGCACAAAAGTTCGCAGTTTTGATCCGCGTCAACGAGTTCTGCTACATTTCTGCCCATATGCCCGAATATACCGCTGATAAGTATTTTGATCATATTGTCTGTCTCCTTATGGTTCACCCCGCGCACGGCGCGGGGTGGGTTTGAACGTTTTATGCAATGACGTGCAGCCCGAAATCAGACAGCACTTTTTTCATCTCTTCCTTGTGTGCGGGTTCGAGTTCCGTCAGGGGCGCCCGCGGCCTGCCGCCGCCCAAACCGATCATCTCCGCCGCCGCTTTGGCGGGGATGGGGTTGACTTCCATAAACATCGCGTCGATGACGGGCAGCATTCTGTCCTGAATTTCGTTGGCGGCGTCCAAATTGCCCGCCTTGACGAAGTTATAGAGCATCTTTGTCTCTTTCGGGATGATGTTGGAAGCGACCGATATCAGCCCCGCGCCGCCGATGGCGAGAATGGGAAGATTCAAATTGTCATCCCCCGAATACAGGTCGCACTTGCCGCGGATGCGGCGGGCCGTTTCGCAGATCTGTTCCATATTGCCGCATGCCTCTTTGACGCCCGCGATATTTTCGAGCGACGCGATCCTTTCCATCGTCGCGGGCAGGATGTTTACGCCCGTGCGCGGCGGCACATTGTAGCAGATGATGGGGATATGCACCGCATCCGAGATCGCCTTGTAATATTCATAGATCCCGTTTTGGGTGCACTTATTGTAGTAGGGGGTCACGGCAAGCAGGCCGTCCGCGCCGAATGCTTCTGCTTTTTTGCTCGCATCGACCGCGTGCGCCGTGCTGTTCGAACCGCTGCCGAATACGATCTTCGCCCGCTTTGCGACCTTTTCGACGGAATAGCGCATCACCGCTTCCTTTTCTTCCTCGCTCATGGTCGCCGGTTCGCCCGTCGTTCCCAATATGACGAGTACGTCCGTCCCGTTTTCGATCTGATAGTCGATCATTCTGCCAAACGCGTCGAAGTCCACGCCGCCGTCTTTGCCGAAAGGGGTGATCATCGCCGTCGCCGTGCCGTTGAAAAAATTCGTCATGATAAAAGCTCTCCCATATATCTAATCTATGTGTGCGGCAGTATTTTTAATCCATATATCCCTTTGCCGCCAAAAGCTCTGCCATCAGCACCGCGCCGCCTGCCGCGCCGCGCAGGGTATTGTGCGAAAGGCAGACGAACTTGTAATCGAACAGGATATCCTCGCGCAACCTGCCGACGGATACCGCCATGCCGTTTTCGAGCATACGGTCGAGCTTTGCCTGCGGGCGGTCGTTTTCTTCGAAGTAATGCAGGAACTGTTTGGGCGCGCTGGGCAGCGCAAGCTGCTGAGGAACGCCCGCAAAATCGCGCCAAGCCTGCAAAATTTCCTCTTTGGAAGGCTTGTTTTCAAAGGAAACGAACACGGCCGCCGTATGCCCGTCGGAAACAGGCACGCGCAGGCACTGCGCCGTGATTTTGGGGGAATCTGCGTTGACGATCTTTTCCCCCTCGATATGCCCCCAAATTTTGAGCGGTTCGAGTTCGGATTTTTCTTCCTCGCCGCCGATGTAGGGGATCACGTTGTCTATGATCTCGGGCATGCGGTCAAATGTCTTTCCCGCCCCGCTGATCGCCTGATAGGTGCAAACAGCCGCGCATTTTACGCCGTATTTTTTGAGGGGATGCAGAGCGGGTACATAACTCTGCAGCGAGCAGTTGCTCTTGACCGCGATAAAGCCGCGCTTGGTGCCGAGTCGCTTTCTCTGCGCCGCGATGATCTGCGCATGCTCGGGGTTGATCTCGGGAATGATCATGGGCACGTCGGGGGTGCCCCTGTGCGCGGAATTGTTGGAAATGACGGGCACTTCCGCCTTGGCATACTTTTCTTCGAGTGCGCGTATCTCTTCCTTTTTCATGTTGACCGCGCAGAAAACGAAGTCGACGAGGGAAGCGATCTTCTCGATATCCGCTTCCGCGTCCAATACGACCATATCTTTGTACCGTTCGGGGATGGGAGCTGCCATCGCCCAGCGGCCAGCCACGGCATCCTCATATCTCTTTCCCGCGGAAGAAGGGGACGCCGCCAGTGCTACAGGATTGAACCAAGGATGATTTTCGAGCAGCAGGCAGAAGCGCTGCCCGACCATGCCCGTCGCGCCGATGATGGCGACGTTGAACTTTTTCATACGATCTATCTCCTAAAAAATGATGACAAAAAAATGCGGGGCAAGAGCACCGCACTGTCTATACTACGCCGATTGATTGCCCCTGTATCGAAGGGGATTCGGACGAATAGTTCTCCACGTCGGTGACAGTCGCGCAGGTATTGACCCGCGTGCCCAGCAGCGGCGCCCTCGGAAACGGCGGCGCGCTTCGGCGGGGATGCCCTTTTCCGCCTGCCGGAACTTTCCGCGTTCCGCGCGGCAGGGGTACTGATGCTCGCCCGCTCCTCTATTTCGCAACGCTATTCTATCATATTCACATGCAAAAGTCAAAGGAAAAAGAGAAATGTGTGTGAAAAGAGGGAATATTTTTTTATATCGGCGGCAATTTAATTGAAAAAATTTCCGTTTTGTAGTAGAATGAATGAAATGGCGTATCCTCGGCAGGTTTGCCGGTTTTTATATGTTTTGTTTGCGGAGGTCTTATGGCACAGGGTGAAAAAAAAGGCTTTATCGCCAGAATGCTCGAAGGAAAAGAGCGCGACGAGGAATATGCAAGGAGCACACTTCCGACCAATCGCTGGGCGCTCTTTTGGGATATATTCAAGGGCAGGTTCTCTAAATTGGTCATCGTCAATTTGCTGATGGTCATTTTCTTTATCCCGCTCGTCATCGTGATCGTATTTAAGGTTTCGTATGAAGCGGCAAACCTCGGGCTGATGCCCTTTTCGCAGTGGATGCTTTCGGGGTACCCCGCCGTACCTTCCACGGTAGGGCTGGCGGAACAGGTCGCCGTCACCAACAACATGATGTTTATTCCCTTTTTGCTGATCGCCGCGCTGATTGCGGGCATCGGCGTTTCGGGCGGCATGTATGTCATCCGCAACATGGTCTGGACGGAGGGCATCTTCATCGCCAACGACTTTTGGCGGGGCATCAAGATCAACATCGGCGTCGTGCTCCTTTCTACGCTGTTCTATGGCGTGATGCTCGCACTGATGTATCTTGCGATCGGCTGGGCAGAGTTTTTCATTGCCACGGGCACGGGCAACCGCGTACTGTTTACCATATCCGAAGTCATCTCGTACATCGCGATCGCGATCTTTACCATCATGTATTTTTGGATGCTCGCGATGGGCGGCAGCTATAAACTGAAATTCCATCAGCTGATCAAGAACTCTTTTTTAATGACTTTCGGCCTCATCTTTCAAAACATCTTTTTTATCGTTTTGATGGCGATCCCTCTGATCTTGGTTCTTCTCGGCTCCTTCTTCCAGATGATCGGCTTTGTCATCTTGATCTTGTTCGGCATCTCGTACATGCTCCTCGTCTGGTTGGATTATACGCAGTGGGCATTCGATAAGTTTATCGAATCCAAGCGCGAGGGCGGCAAGGTCAACCGCGGCATTTACGATAAGTCGAGCAAGAAAGGCGGCTCGCAGAGCAAGGCGGTGCAGGAATACGAAAAGAATCTCGAAGCGGCGCGGAGCGTCAAATCCGATCTCTCTTCCCGCCCGATCAAGCCGATTACGGATGATCTCAAAGTGTATGAATTGCCCGAATCTTTCTCGCGCGACGATTTGAAAAAGCTGCGCGAATCTAAAGAAGCGATCGTCGAAGATACGCAAAAATATGCCGAAGAGCATATGAACGACGAGAAGTACGTCACCTATAACGCGCAATTCGAAAATCAAGAGGAAGAAGAAAAGGACGGCAAAAAGGGCAAAAAGGACAAGAAGTCCAAGGATAAAAAAGAGGCGGGTACGGAGGACGGCGAATGAGTTCGGCGTATACCAACCTTGCCGATTGGTTCGAATATCTCAACGAAGACTGCGACTATGTAAAATGGTCGCAGTATTTGCATGAGCGGCTTTTATCGCTCGGTTTTTCACGCGGCCGCGGGCTGGACATCGGCTGCGGCAGCGGTTACTTTACCCGCCGCTTTCAAGAACTCGGCTACGAGATGACCGGCTTTGACGTCAGTCCGGAAATGCTCTCTAAGGCAGAATCGCTGCGCGGCGGCAAAGAGTCGCCCCAATATATTCTGGCGGACGTCAGGCGGCTCAAAATCAACGGCAGGGCGGATTTCGCGCTCGCCGTCAACGATTGTTTCAATTATATCCCTCCGGAGGATATCCCGGCGGCATTCCGCCGCGTAGCGGCTGCGCTCAGAAAAGGGGGCGCGTTTCTCTTCGACGTTTCCTCCGCCTATAAACTGCGCGAAGTGGTGGGCAGCGATACCTTTTGCGAGGACAGAGACGAAATTGCCTATCTATGGTTCAATCGGCTGTTTGAAGACAGGGTAGAGATGGAGATCACCACTTTCGTCAAACAGAAGGACGGCAGGTTTGTGCGCGGCGAAGAGCGCCATGTGCAGTACATTCACGAAGAAGAATTTCTGCGGGCGGCGCTTGAAGGAGCGGGGTTTGCCTGCCTCGGTACGGAGGGCGCGCTCGGCGATGCGCAGGATAAAACGCGCATCCATTTTATTGCAAAGAGGACATGAAGGATATGAAAAGAGAGGACGTTATTTTGCGCGGGCTCGTGTTTGACGGGGAAGTTTCCCTTGCCGTCGCGGATACGACGGCGCTCGTGAACGAGGCGATCCGCGTCCACGGGCTTTCTCCGCTGTCGGCGGCGGCACTCGGCAGGACGCTGACCGTCGCGGCATACATGTGTTCTGCCTTGAAAACGGAGGGCAGCGCCCTTTCGGTCACGATCAAGGGGAACGGCGTCGGAGGCCCGATTTATGTCAGCGGAGATAAGCAGCTGCACATGCGCGGCTATATCGACAATCCGCATGCGGAACTTCCGCCCAACGCCCTCGGCAAATTGGATGTCGGCGGATGCGTGGGCAGGGAAGGGTATCTTTCCGTCGTGCGCGACGACGGAGAAAATCAGCCGTTCGTCGGCACGACGCCCCTCGTGAGCGGCGAGATCGGCGAGGACTTTGCCGCGTATTTTGCGTACAGCGAACAGCTCCCCACGGCGATCGCCGTCGGGGTCAAGATCTCTAAAGAGGGCGGATGCCTCGGCGCGGGCGGCGTGTTTTTGCAGCCTCTGCCGGGCGCGCATGAAGAAAATATCGCAAGGGCGGAAGAGGCGATCAAAAATTTTTCTGCGATCAGCTCGATTTTGGAAAAGGAGAGTGCGCGTGCCTTGGCGGAAAAATATTTCTCCGCTGCCGATCTTTACGCGCAAAAGCCCGTATATAAGTGCAATTGCAGCAGAAATTATATAGAGGGGATCCTCGCCGCGATGGGCGAGGAAGAGCTTCGCGCCATCATCGCGGAGCAGGGCAAAATCAGCGTGCATTGCCATTACTGCAATACCGATTATGATTTTTCGCCCGAAGAGGCGGAGGCGATCATCGCGCATTCCCGCGCATGAGCGCCGCCGCAAGAGGTGACGAATGGAAGAAAAGGTGATAAAGTTCGATCTGGGGGCGGATACGCTCCTCGATCTTGCCGAAAAAAAATTGGATGAAAAGGACTATCTCGGCGCCCTGCGCATTTTGCGCAAATCGGTGGAAAAGAACGGGGCCACGGCGGATGAATACGAATTGTTTGCCGATATTTACGACGAGATGGAAATTTTTGAATATGCCGTCAACTATTGGTACAAGTTTTTAGACGTGTGCGCGGAAGACGAGGTGGTGGACGCTTACGAAGGGTTGGCGGCATGTTATTATAACATGGGCAGCGAACGGCAGGCGGCGTTTTACTACAATATGATGATGCACGACAAATATGTGACGCCCGAAAACAATATGGAAATGGGCGAATTGTTTTCCGCCCCGGCGAAAAGATCCTTCCGCATCGTATACCCGCCCGAAGAGGCGGATTATTCACCCGAACTCGAAGACGGGCTTCGCGCCCTGCGCGGCGGAGAATACGAAAAGGCGGACGACTTTTTTTCCAGCGTGCCGGAAGGGGCGTCCTGTTACCTGTCCGCGCAGAATTTTCTCGCGCTTTCCAAACTGATGCAGGGCAAAACGTCCGAGGCGGAGGAGATCTGCCGGGCCGGATTGTCGCGCGAAGAGGACAATGTCGCGCTCCTCTCCACCTATGCCGCAGTGCTGACGGAACTCGGCCGTTCGGAGGAAAGCCGCGCCGTCGCGCTCAAACTTGCCGCTCTGCCCGCCGCCGGTGTAGACGAACTCTATAAAGTCGCCACGGTCTGCTGTGAAAATAAGCTGTACGACGAGGCGTATGAAAAATTCTGCATCCTCGAAAAGCAGGTCAGTTTCGATCTTACGCTCCTCTATTTCAAGGCGGTCGCCGCCTTTAAGAGCGGCAGAGTGCAGGAGAGCTTAAAGGGATTTTCCAAACTCATCGATATTTACCCGGACGCGGCGGTCGCGCGCTACTATTTCGGCGAAGTCAGGCGGTATGCCGAAGAGGGCGGCGCCGAACCGGAAACGAGCTTTTTTTACCGCGTGCCCCCGGCCGAAAGGGAGACGCGCATGCGCCTGCTCGCCGCCCTGTGCGAGGTGCCTTTGGCCGAACTGGACGCATTTCTCGCGCATGCCGATATCTACGAATATCTCGATTGGTGCTTTGACGAATCGGACGGTTCGGATGCCGAACTCATGCTGATGGGGCTGCGCCTCGCCGTGCGCGCGGGGCTGGACGACTTTGTGCGGGATATCCTGCTCAACAGGGCCGTCAACGACATCGTAAAGCTCGAAGCGATCCGCTTTCTGGCGGAACGCAATAAAGATTTTGAAGCGGGCGTCGTCATCGCGGACATTTACCGCTGCGCTGCGTTTACCCATCTGCAGGTGGGCAGAACGCGCCGCGGCAAATTCATCGCCGCCTATGCGCTCGCGTATGCGCGATTTGCCTTTCTTGCCGACGAGGATTGCGAGCCGTATAAACAGGCGGCAGAGCGCATCTACGGCGCGCTGGCGCGTGCGGATAAGCTGACGCTCGCGTCGGATACGGAAAATCTCGCCTGTGCGATGTATTTTATGGCGTCGCGCGGGGCGCTGCTCCGCACGAAGGACGCGCTGGAAGCGGTAGGGGGCAGCGGCGCTGCCGTCGCCGAGATCTTGCATACCGTCAATGCAGACGTACAGCGGGAGATCGCCGCTGCGCAGGCGTCTGCCGAGGGCGGGAACGATGCAAAAAGCAAAGAAAACAGCCCGGACGCAACGGGGGAGGAATAGAGATGGAGTTTATCGATTTTGACGAAATTTTTAACAAACGCATGGCAGAAATGCTTGAAAAACATGCCGAAGAGCATACGGAGGAGGAATGGGAGGATCTGATCGCCAAAGCATATCGGAAGTTCGGCGATACCGTCATCCGCAAGATCGGCAAAACGCCCCGCCAATATTTTAAAGAGATGAGCGACGGCGGCCTTGTCGAAACGCTCAAAGAATATCTTTTGCAGGAATTGCCCGTCTCCGATTTTCTGTGCGAAGAGATCGAAAGCCGCGGCGTTTTTCCTGAACTTTTATCCCTGTTGGAAGAAACGGACGAAGAACTCGTGCACTACGCGATCAATCTGATCGGGGCGGATGCGTCTGCCCGCAAGCGGTACGCCGCGATGCTCGCTTCCGACGATTATGACGAACACATTAAAGACGCCGTCGCCGACGCGCTCAAACAATGCGCCGATTCGGTGCTCGAAGAGATGCTTGCCCTTACCGATACCGAAAACAGCGCCTATGCGCTGGAGATCCTTTCCAAGCTGAAAAGCAGGGATGACCGCGCCTATGCCCGCCTTTTGCAGGCGTTCCGCGAGAGCGACAAAAAGGATATGCCGCTGTATGCCGGATACCTCGCCTCCTATGGTGACGAGCGCGCGCTGCCCTATCTTTTGGAAGAGATCGAAAAGGATGTCGGCTACATAGCTTATCAGGAATTGAAATATGCGATCGAGGCGCTCGGCGGCGAATATACAAAACAGCGCGACTTTTCTTCCGACCCTGAATATATCGCCGTCAAAAAGGCGAGCGGCGGTACGGACATTTTCGGTATGAAAACAGAAAAAAACAATTAAAGATATATTATGTAGGGGCGCACCGCAAATTTGCGGTGCGCCCTTTGACTGTATAACAAATACCCCGCGAACGCCGCGGGAATCAAAAGAGACTTAGCCGATAAGCAGAAGAAAAGGCTCCCCATGGGCGTCACAGGCGGCAAAGTAAAAAAGATTTCTCCTTAGGGGTGCGCAGTCACTGTATGTTACCACGGTCACTTATCTTTATGGACACTTTTGCATCATTGCCTATATATTATTTATGTGTCCTGTTTTGTGTTGTTGCGTTGATCCCACGGTTCGCCCATGC
>CAJFGA010000030.1 GCA_904374385.1 uncultured Clostridia bacterium
AAGGAGAGAAGAAGATATGCCCAGCGTAAAAGTATATAAAATGGACGGCTCGGTTGCAGGCGAAATGCAGCTTTCCGACAAGATCTTCAACGCGGAATATAACGAGCCTTTGATTCATCAGGCGGTCGTCACCCGCCTTGCCAACGACAGGCAGGGTACGAAGAGCACCCTTACCCGCACGGAAGTGCGCGGCGGCGGCGCAAAACCCTGGCGGCAGAAGGGTACGGGCCGTGCCCGCCAAGGCTCTATCCGCGCTCCGCAGTGGACGAAGGGCGGCGTCGTGTTCGCACCGAAGAGCCGTGACTTCTCCAAAAAGATGAACACGGAAGCGAGGAGGAACGCGCTGTTTTCCGCTCTTTCCAAAAAAGTGGCGGACGGCGAACTCATCGTGGTGGACAAACTCGAAGTGAGCGCCCCCAAAACGAAGGAAATGGTCAAATTCCTCGATGCGCTCAAACTCGACAAGCGCACCCTTGTGGTGATGGACAATGACGACGTCAACGTCATCCTCGCCGCCAGAAACATCCAGAAGCTGAGCACGATGCCCGTAGCCGAAATCAATACCTACGAAGTGGTCGCAAACGCAAAAGTCGTTTTGACCAAGGGCGCCGTGGAGAAAATACAGGAGGTTTACGGAGCATAATGAGACCGGAAGACATTATCATTAAGCCCATCCTCACCGAGAAAGGTTACGACGGCATCGCCGACAAAAAATACACTTTCAAAGTGGCGAAGAGCGCGAACAAGACGGAGATCAAACTCGCGATCGAAAAGCTCTTCGGGGTCAAAGTGGACAGCGTAAATACGTGCAACGTGCGCGGCAAGCTGAAAAGAATGGGCAGGAACGAAGGCCTCACTTCCTCCTACAAGAAAGCCATCGTTCAGCTTGAAAAAGACAGCAAACCCATCGAATATTTCAATTCGCTGTCTTAATCTGAGATTCATCGGAGGAACAAAGAAAAATGGCTATCAAGAGATATAAACCGACCTCTGCCGCGCGCCGTTTCATGACGGTGCACACCTATGAAGAGATCACCGAGACGAAGCCGGAGAGAAGCCTCGTCGAAGATATGCGCAAGAGCGGCGGCAGGAACAATCAGGGCAAGATCACCGTGCGCCACATCGGCGGCGGCAACAGAAGAAAATACCGCATCATCGATTTCAAGAGGAATAAAGACGGTATCCCTGCGAAGGTCAAGAGCATTCAGTACGATCCCAACCGCAGCGCAAATATCGCCCTCCTTCAATATGCGGACGGCGAAAAGAGATATATCCTCGCGCCCGTCGGGCTGAACGTGGGCGATACGGTGGAGAACGGCGCAAATGCCGACATCAAGGCCGGCAACTGCCTCCCCTTTGAAAATATCCCCGTCGGTACGACGGTGCACAACATCGAGCTGCAGCCCGGCAAAGGCGGGCAGATCGCGCGCGCGGCGGGCATCTCTGCGCAGCTGATGGCAAAGGAAGGCGCCTATGCGACGCTGAAAATGCCCAGCGGCGAAATGAGGCTGGTTCCCGTCAAGTGCCGCGCAACGATCGGCCAGGTCGGCAACGTCGAGCATGAAATCGTTTCCGTCGGCAAAGCGGGCAAAACCCGCCACATGGGCATCAAGCCTACGGTGCGCGGCTCCGTCATGAACCCGAACGACCACCCGCACGGCGGCGGCGAGGGCAAGAGCCCCGTCGGCCATGCCGGCCCTATGACCCCTTGGGGCAAGCCTGCCTTGGGTTATAAGACGAGAAAGAAGAAGAACGTCACCGACAAGTTCATTCTCAAGAGGATCAATTGAGGGAGGATCACTTAAATGAGCAGAAGCGTAAAGAAAGGCCCTTACGTTGAAGAAAGGCTTCTCAAGAGAATCGAGGAGCTGAACGCGGCCAACGATAAAAAAGTTTTGAAGACGTGGTCGAGAGCGTCGACGATCTTCCCCCAGATGGTAGGGCATACGATCGCCGTGCACGACGGCAGAAAGCACGTTCCCGTCTATATCACAGAAGATATGGTCGGCTGCAAGCTCGGTGAATTTGCGCCGACGAGGACCTTCAAGGGGCACTCGGGCGGCAAAACGACCGGAGCCAAGAAGTAAAAGGAGGTCGCAGTAAATGGCTAAAAATACCCGTGAAAAGACCAAAAAGATCGCGGAAAGCAAGGACAGGCGTCCGTATGCGACCGCAAGACATATCAGGATGTCCCCTTACAAAGTAAGAAGGGCGCTCGCCCTCATCCGCGGCAAGAGCGTGAACGAGGCGGCGGCGATCCTCGAATATGCGAACATTATCTCCGCCGAGCCGGTAAAAAAGGTTCTTCTTTCTGCGGCGGCGAATGCCGAGCACAATTTCGGCATGGACAGGGGCGACCTCGTCGTAGCCGAGGCGTTTGCGGATCAAGGCCCCACGCTTAAGAGGATGCAGCCCGTATCCAAGGGCAGAGGCCATTCCATTCTCAAAAGAACCAGCCACATCACGGTCATTCTCGATGTGAAGAGCAATTAAGGAGAGATATCGCAAAATGGGACAGAAAGTTAATCCGCATGGTTTGAGAGTCGGCGTCATCAAGGGCTGGGATACCCAGTGGTATGCCGATAAAAAGGATTTCGGTAAATTTTTGAAAGAGGATTACGAAATCCGTAAATTCATCAAAGATAAATACTACAGCGCATCTGTCAGCAAGATCGCCATCGAAAGGGCGGCGAACAGGATCGTCGTCACCATCTACACCGGCAAACCGGGCGTGTTGATCGGCAAGGCGGGCGCGGAGATCGAGGTCATCAAGAAGGACCTTTCCAAGCTTACGGGCGGCAAGAACATCGTGATCAACGTCACGGAAGTCAGAAAGCCCGATTCGGACGCGCAGCTCGTTGCCGAAGGCGTCGCGCTGCAGCTCGAAAAACGCATGTCCTTCCGCCGTGCGATGAAGCAGGCGATCGGCCGTGCGATGCGTTCGGGCGTAAAGGGCGTCAAGATGATGGTTTCCGGCCGTCTCGACGGCGCTGAAATCGCGCGCTGCGAGCAGTATCACGAGGGTTCCATTCCTCTGCAGACGCTCCGCGCGGACATCGATTACGGATTTGCCGAAGCGCATACCACGTTCGGCATGATCGGCGTCAAGGTTTGGATCTACAAAGGAGAGGTCCTCAAAGCCAAGGCGCATGAAGGAGGAGAACAGTAATGTTAATTCCGAAGAGAGTCAAGAGAAGAAGACAGCACCGCGGCAAAATCAAGGGCCAGGCGCATAAGGGCAATAAAGTCGCTTACGGCGAATACGGCCTCGTCGCAGCCGAAGGCGCGAGGATCACTTCCCGCCAGATCGAGGCGGCGCGTATCGCGATGACGAGGTTCATCAAGCGCGGCGGGCAGGTATGGATCGATATCTTCCCCCACAAGCCGATCACGAGGCACCCTGCCGAATCCCGTATGGGTTCCGGTAAAGGCGCGGTCGAATACTGGGTCGCGGTCGTAAAGCCGGGCAGGGTCATGTTCGAAATGGCGGGCGTACCCGAAGACATCGCGCGCGAGGCAATGCGCCTTGCGGGCCACAAGCTGCCCATCAAGACCAAATTCATGGTCAAAGGGCAGGTCAACCCCGTTACGGGTGAAATGCCCGAAGGCGGCGAAAAAATAACAGAAGGCGGTGAAGGTTAATGAAAGGGAAAGAACTTCACGGCATGACCGACGAAGAACTCAAAAATAAATTGAGCGAGCTGAAAACCGAACTTTTCAATCTCCGTTTCCGTCATGCATCCGGTCAGCTTGACAATCCTATGACGATAGTATCCTGCAAAAAAGACATCGCTCGAGTGAATACGGTCATCCGTGAGAGAGAGCTCAAGGCGAAGGGTTAAGGAAGGTAAGATAACATGGAAAGAAATCTGAGAAAAGAAATCGTCGGGCTTGTCGTTTCCGACAAAATGGATAAGACGGTCGTCGTCGCCATTACGGATAAGAGGTCGCATCCTCTCTATAAAAAGACCATCACAAAGACCAAAAAGGTCAAGGCGCACGACGAAGCGAACGAATGCGGCGTCGGCGACAGGGTCAGGATCGTAGAGACGAGAAAGCTCAGCAAAGACAAGAACTGGAGAGTTGCCGAGATCATCGAAAAGGCGAAGTAATAAATTCAAGGAGAAAGGAGCCATATGATACAACCACAGACCAGGCTTAAAGCGGCGGACAATTCCGGCGCAAAAGAGCTGATGTGCATCAGGGTTCTGGGCGGTTCGTTCAGGAAAAGCGGCAACATCGGCGACGTCATCATCGCCAGCGTCAAGACCGCCGCTCCCGACGGCGCTGTCAAAAAGGGCGAAGTCGTCAAGGCAGTCATCGTCAGAACCAGCAAGGGCATCAGAAGGGCGGACGGAACGTATATCCGTTTCGACGACAACGCCGCCGTCATTATAGATAATCAAAAACAGCCGCGGGGCACCCGTATTTTTGGGCCCATCGCGAGGGAACTGAGGGATAAAGATTACATGAGGATCATCTCCCTCGCGCCCGAAGTGCTGTAAGGAGGAAGGCGTATGAACGTAAAATTGAATGATAACGTCCTCGTGATCACGGGCAAAGACAAGGGCAAAACGGGCAGAGTCGTTTCGACTTCTCCCAAGAGCGGCCGCGTCACGGTACAGGGCGTCAACCTCCAGAAGAAGCACATGAAGGCAAGGAAGGCGACGGACGTCGCCGGTATCGTCGAGCGCGAAGGCGCGATCGACGTATCCAACGTCATGGTCATCTGCGACAAGTGCGGCAAGGCGACCCGCGTCAAGCACACTTTTGTCGAGATGGACGGCAAAATGAAGAAAGTGCGCGTGTGCAAATGCGGCAACGTTCTCGACAAGACGTATAAAAAGCAGGCGAAGGCGGCAGCAAAACCGGCTGCAGAAGAAGCGCCCAAGAAGAGGACGAGAAAGAGAACAGCCAAAGCCGAAGCACCCGCAGAAGAGAACAAGGACTGAGGCGAGGTGAACGAAAATGGCTGAAAAAGTGTATAAAAGCAGGGTAAAAGAGGCTTACGAAAAGGAAGTCGTGCCTTACCTCATCAAAAAGTTCAACTATAAAAACGTGAACGAAGTGCCCAAACTCGTCAAGATCGTGATCAACTCCGGCCTCGGCGACATCAAGGACAACGCGAAGAGCGTACAGATCGCGCACGACGAATTGAAGGCGATCTCCGGGCAGAAGCCCGTCATCACCAAGGCGAAAAAGTCGGTCGCGAACTTCAAAGTCAGGGAAGGGATGTCTATCGGCTTGAAAGTCACCCTCCGCAAAGACAGGATGTACGATTTTTACGATAAATTCGTGTCCATCGCGCTCCCCAGGGTGAGAGACTTCCGCGGCGTTTCCGCGAACTCTTTCGACGGAAGAGGCAATTACGCGCTCGGCGTAAAGGAACAGCTCATTTTCCCTGAAATTTCCTACGATCAGGTAGAAAAGATCAGGGGCTTCGATATCTGCTTCGTGACTACCGCGAAGACGGATGAAGAGGCGAGAGAGCTTCTCGGGGCAATGGGTATGCCCTTCAAAAAATAAGGAGAAAGAGTGACATGGCTAAAAAATCAATGATCAACAAACAGCAGAGGACGCCCAAATACAGCACCCGGGCGTACACGCGCTGCAGCATCTGCGGCAGGCCGCACGCTGTGTTGCGCAAGTACGGCATTTGCCGTATCTGCTTCAGAAATCTCGCTTATAAGGGGCAGATCCCCGGCGTGAAAAAGGCGAGCTGGTAAGGAGGCACATCATGACAGATCCTATCGCAGATATGCTTACAAGAATCAGAAATGCGCTTACCGCAAAGCATGAATCGGTCGAAGTGCCCGCTTCCAACATGAAAAAGGCGATCGCGAATATCCTTCTCGAAGAGGGTTACGTCGCTAACGTTCGTTTTGAGGACGACGGCCTTTCGGGCAAGATCGTGATCGATCTCAAATATGCGGACGGCAAATCGGTCATCACCGGGCTGAAGAGGGTTTCGAAACCCGGCCTGCGCAAATATGCGGGCGCCGACAATATGCCCAAGGTTTTGGGCGGCCTCGGCACGGCGATCGTTTCCACGTCCAAAGGAATTATGACGGACAGACAGGCAAAAGCCGCAAACGTTGGCGGCGAGATGCTTTGCTTTGTCTGGTAAGGAGGCAAGAATTATGTCGAGAGTAGGAAGAGCGCCTGTGGCGATCCCCGCCGGCGTTACCGTCGACGTCAAAGACGGCGTCATGACGGTCAAAGGCCCCAAGGGAACGCTCACGCAGGACATCGATTCTCAGATTTCCGTCGCCGTAGAGGGCGGCCATGCCACCCTTACGAGAGCGAACGACAGCAAAGAACTTCGGGCGAAGCACGGCCTGTACAGGGCACTTCTCCATAACATGGTCGTCGGGGTGACCAACGGGTATACCAAATCCCTCGTCATCAACGGCGTCGGTTATAAAGTTGCCAAACAGGGCAATAAAATCGTGCTCAACGTCGGTTATTCCCATCCGATCGAATTTGCAGAGATCGAGGGCATCAAGCTGGATTGCCCCACGCAGACGGAGATCTCCGTGACCGGCATCGACAAAGTCAAAGTCGGGCAGGTCGCGGCCAATATCCGTTCGATCCGCGAACCGGAACCTTACCACGGCTACGGCATCCGCTATAAGGATGAAGTGATCGAGCGCAAGGAAGGCAAGACAGCCGGTAAATAAAGGAGCGTAAGACATGATTTCGAAAAAAGATAAAAACGCAGACAGAGTGCAGAGGCACGCGCGCGTAAGAAAAAAGATCTCCGGAACGGCACAGACGCCCAGATTCAGCGTTTACAGGAGTCTCAATCACATTTACGTTCAGGTTATCGACGACGTGAAGGGAGTTACGCTCGTTTCCGCTTCCACGATGGAAAAGGCGGTCAGGGAAAAGATCAAAGATCTGACCAAGACGGAAGCAGCCAAGATCGTCGGCGAAGAGGCCGCCAAAAAGGCGCTCGCAGCCGGCATCGATACGGTCGTTTTCGACAGGGGCGGTTATATTTATACCGGCCGTGTAAAGAGCGTTGCCGACGGCGCAAGAGAAGCCGGACTTAAATTCTGAGAGGAGAAAGTTAAATGGCAAGAGAAGACAGAAGGCCTCAAAGAAGGCAGGAAGAAAACGACGGGTTCATCAAAAAGCTTATTCAGGTCAACCGCGTCACGAAGGTCGTCAAGGGCGGCCGCAACATGCGTTTTGCGGCTTTGGTGGTCGTCGGCGACGGCAAAGGCAAAGTCGGCGTAGGTTCGGGCAAAGCGAACGAGGTTCCCGAAGCGATCGAAAAGGCGCAGGCGCAGGCAAAGAGGAATCTTATCAATGTTCCCATGATGGATACGACCATCCCGCACGAGGTGATCGGTAAATTCGGCAAAGGCGCCGTGTTGATGCTGCCCGCCGAAGAAGGTACCGGCGTGATCGCGGGCGGGCCTGTCCGTGCGGTCATGGAGGCTGCGGGCATCAAAAATATCCGTACGAAATCGCACGGAACCAGCAACCCCGTCAACTGCGTAAAGGCGGTCATCGAAGGGCTTGCGCAGCTCAAAACGGCGGAACAGGTCGCAGCTCTGCGCGGCAAGACCGTAGAAGAGATCGTAGGCTGAGGAGGGCGGATATATGGCACAGATCAAAGTAACGCTCGTAAAGAGCACTATTGGCAGCACCCAGACGCAGAAAGATACCGTCGCGGCGCTCGGCCTTAAAAAGATCCGTTCTTTCAGGATCCACGAAGACACGCCCGCCATCCGCGGACAGATCAAAAAAGTTTCGCACCTCATCAAGGTCGAAAACGTATAAGGAGCTTCGCATATGAGAATCGATACCATTCAACCCGCGATCGGGTCGAACACCCCCGCCAAAAGGCTCGGCAGGGGCATCGGCTCCGGGCTGGGCAAAACGAGCGGCAAGGGCCACAAAGGGCAGTGGGCGCGTTCGGGCGGCGGTGTAAGGCCGGGCTTCGAAGGCGGTCAGACCCCCATCCACAGGCGGCTTCCCAAGCGCGGGTTCAATAACAAATTTAAAAAAGAATACGTCATCGTAAACCTCTCTCAGCTGGCAAGCGCAGAGGCGGGCACCGTAGTCGACTACGAATACGTCATGACAAACAAGCTTGCCAAGCAGGTGAAGGACAACTGCGGCCTGAAAGTGCTCGGCTCCGGCGAACTCAAAGCGGCGCTGACCGTCAAGGCGGCAAAATTCTCCGCTTCCGCTAAAGAAGCGATCGAAAAGGCCGGCGGCAAGGCGGAAACGCTTTGATCCTCCGCCTGCGCGCATCGCGGCGGCAGGGGCGTCGTCTTTTCGCCCTCCGCTTCCGGAAGCGTGATTCCGCATTTCAAGGGAGGACAAGATGTTCGAAACTTTAAAAAATGCTTTTAAAGTAAAAGAAATCAGAAAAAAGATTTTTATCACGCTGCTTCTGCTCCTCGTTTACAGGATCGGCTGTTATATTCCCGTTCCGGGTCTTGACTCGGGCGAATTTTCCGGGCTGTTTACGGGGGAAGACGCGAACAACTTCCTGACGCTGATGAGCGCCGTCACCGGCGGCGCACTTTCGCAGGGTACGCTGTTCGCGCTCGGCATCGGGCCGTACATCAACGCATCCATCATCATGCAGCTGCTTGCGGTCGGCATTCCCGCACTCGAGCGGCTGTCTAAGCAGGGCGAAGAAGGCAAAAAGAAGATCGCGGCTTATACCCGCATCCTTACGCTGATCCTCGCCATCGTGCAGGCGATCGGCGTCATCATCAACTTTGCCAATCAGAGCGGCGCGATCAACGCTGCGCCCTTCTGGGATCAGGAATGGCTCGCCTATATCTTTATGGCGATCGTCTACACGGCGGGCGCAATGCTCACCATGTGGCTGGGCGAGCGCATCACCGAGTACGGCGTCGGCAACGGCATTTCGATGATCATCTTTATCGGTATTATCTCGACGGCCGGCCAGCAGCTCATCATCAACCCGATCATGGGCGCCGTTACGGGAACGGATGTCGTGACGGGACAGACTTTCGACAGCATCGAAACGCTCGTTTCCATCATCATCTTCTGCGTACTTGCAGTCATCATCTTCGGATTGATCGTCACGGTCGACCTCGCAGAGCGCCGTATCCCGGTGCAGTATGCCAAACAGGTCAAGGGAAGAAAGATGTACGGCGGCCAGTCTACCGTTATTCCCATCAAAATTTCGGGCAGCGGCGTCATGCCTTTGATCTTCGCCTTTGCGATCATCAGTTTGCCCGACCTCATCATGGGGCTCTTCTGGCCGAACAGCAGCGCATACGATTGGTACAGCACCAATATCAGTGCGGGCACCGGCCCGTGGGCATGGGCATATATCCTCGTTTTGTGCCTGTTGATCTTTGCGTTCTCATTCTTCTACGCGCAGATACAGTTCAATCCCGAGGACATTTCCAAGAGCATCCAGCAGAACGGCGGCTTTATTCCGGGTATCCGTCCCGGGAAGCCTACGGCGGATTATCTCAAAAAGATCTCCAACCGCATTACGCTGTTCGGCGCCATCTTCCTGTCGTTGGTCGCGTTCATCCCTTCGCTCGCATTCAGCTTTGCGGGGCAGGGCTTCGTAAACGTGTTCTCTACGACCGGTATCCTCATCGTCGTTTCGGTCGCGCTCGAGTTTGACAAACAGCTGCAGTCCAAATTGATGATGAAGAATTATAAAGGATTTTTGAAGTAAAAGAGCGGTTCAGCCCGCATATGCGTGCGGGCTGAACGGAAAAAATACCCAAAGCAAGGGAGAGAAATCATGAATATTATCCTTCTCGGCGCACCCGGCGCGGGCAAAGGCACGCAGGCTTCCCGCATTTCCGAAAAGTATAAACTGCCTCATATCTCTACCGGAGATATTTTCAGAGACAACATCAAGCGCGGTACGGAGATCGGGCTGCTCGCCAAATCGTATACCGATAACGGCAAGCTCGTTCCCGACGAAGTCACCTGCAAGATCGTGGAAGGCCGCCTCCAAGAAGAGGATTGCAAAAACGGCTATCTCCTCGACGGTTTTCCCCGCAATCTGTTTCAGGCGCAGGAACTGGATAAATTCTCGAAAGTCGATGCGGTCATCAATATCGATATAGACCTTTCCCTTCTCATGGATCGCCTTTGCGGCAGGCGCGTTTGCAAGAGCTGCGGCGAAAGCTATCACGTCAACTTTTTGAACGGCAAGACCACCTGCGATAAGTGCGGCGGCGAGCTGTATCAGCGCAAAGACGACAACGAGGAAACGGTCGGCAACCGTTTGAAAGTGTACAGCGAGCAGACCGCTCCCCTCATTCAATATTATAAAGACAAAAACGTACTCATCGACATTGACGGCGTAGGCACGATCGACGAAGTGTTCGCCCGCATCGCAGCCGCGCTCAAATAAGCGGCAATATGATAACGATCAAAACGGAACGGGAGATCGACTTGATGCGCGAGCCGTGCGCGATCGTGCGCGATACGCTCGCCTATGTCGGTTCCAAGATCAAACCGGGCGTCACGACAAAAGAATTGGACGAATATGCAGAGAGCTATATCCGTTCGCGCGGGGCGATCCCGTCAGAACTCGGATACTGCGGATATCCCGCCAGCATCTGTGCATCCGTGAATGAAGTGGTCGTGCACGGCATCCCGGGGGACAGAGTGATCCGCGACGGCGATATCGTCAGCATCGACCTCTGTGCCTATAAAAATGGTTTTCACGGCGACGGCGCCCGCACATTCCTCGTCGGCAACGTCAGCGAGGATAAAAAGAAACTTGTCCGCGTGACGGAAGAGTGCTTTTTTAAGGCGATTGAAAATTTGCGAGCCGGCACGCCGCTGTACGATATCGGCGCCAAGGTGCAAAAGCATGCGGAGGAAAACGGTTTTTCCGTCGTGCGCGCTTTAGTGGGGCACGGCATCGGGCGCGAGATGCACGAAGATCCGTCTGTGCCAAATTTCGGCAAGATGGGTACGGGGATCCGTCTGAAATCGGGCATGACCATCTGTATCGAGCCGATGATCAATATGGGCGGCTATGAAGTGGACTTCATGGACGACGGCTGGACGGTCAAAACGCGGGACAGAAAACCCGCAGCGCATTACGAAAACACCGTGGTCATCCGCGAGGACGGCGTGGAGATCCTCACCATCTGAACGGGAGGCGCACATGAAGGTCAATATACCCGAACCCGGCGGGATCGCCGAAAGCATTTCCGGGAGGGATGCGGGCAGGCTGTACATCATTCTCGGCATCGAAGGGGAGCGGTTGCTCCTCGCCGACGGAAAGTACAGGAGTTGCTTAGTCCCCAAAAAAAAGAACGCAAAGCACGTCAGGCTTTTGCCCGTCTTTTACCGCGAGATCGCGTCAAAGGCGGCCGAAGGCAAGGACGAGGACAGCGAGATCAGGACGGCGCTGAAAAGGACGGCGCAGGAATTCGTAAAAAAATAAAGCGGAGGAAGTTATTCGTGTCCAAAGACGACGTTATCGAAACCGAAGGGAAAATCGTAGAGGCGCTGCCGAACGCGACGTTCAAGGTGCAGCTTTCCAACGGGCATGTCATCACGGCTTATATTTCGGGAAAATTGAGGATGAATTACATCCGCATCATTCCCGGCGATACGGTGAAGCTGGAGATGAGCCCGTACGATCTGACCAAAGGCAGAATCACCTGGCGCGGCAAATCGTAACTTCTCTGCCGAAAGATCGCCGAGCAAAACGGCGGCAGGCATCGCGCGGCGCAAGGCGCGCGGGGGAGTATCTCCCCGATTCGGCTCTTCCCGAGGGCGGGAAGGCCGCAGACATTATTTTTCGGAGGATATCAATATGAAAGTGAGACCGTCTGTAAAGCCCATGTGCGACAAATGCAAAGTCATCAAACGCAACGGCAAAGTCATGGTCATCTGTTCCAAAAACAAGAGCCACAAGCAGAGACAGGGTTAAGTTTTCGAAAACGATCTCATGCGTTTTTCCGCGGCAGACATTCCGATTTTTCCTGCCCGCGGGCGCGTATGAATGGCATATAAATCACATAAAATCCACCATTAAAAATCCAAACGGAGGTCAAAAGGACAAATGGCACGTATTGCCGGTGTAGATTTACCCAGAGAGAAGAGGGTCGAGATCGGTCTGACTTACATCTACGGCATCGGTCTTTCCACGTCTAAGCAGATCCTTGCGGCGACGGGCATCAATCCCGATACGAGAGTGAAGGATCTCGACGAGAATGACGTTTCTAAACTGAGAGAATATATCGATCACAATTTGAGAGTGGAGGGCGAACTCCGCAGCGAAGTCAACCTGAACATCAAGCGCTTGATGGAAATCGGTTGCTATCGCGGGATCCGCCACAGAAAGGGTCTGCCCGTCCGCGGACAGAGCTCTAAGCGCAACGCGAGGACGAGAAAAGGCCCCCGCCGTACAGTCGCGAAGAAGAAGAAGTAAGAAGGAGGAGTAAATCATGGCAGCTGCTGCTAAAAAGACGGCGCAGGTAAGGCGCCGCAAAGAACTTAAAAAAGTAGACAAAGGTCAGGCACATATCCAATCCTCGTTCAACAATACTTTGGTCACGATCACGGATATGAACGGCAACACGATCTCTTGGTCGAGTGCGGGCAGCCTCAACTTTAAAGGTTCGAGGAAGGGTACCCCGTTCGCAGCGCAGATGGCAGCCGATACCGCAGCAAAAGCGGCAAAGGAACATGGGCTGCGCTCGGTCGAAGTGTATGTCAAAGGCCCCGGCGCCGGCAGGGAAGCGGCGATTCGCGCGCTTGCCGCGGCGGATCTTGAAATCACGCTGATTGCCGACGTATCGCCCATCCCGCACAACGGATGCAGGCCCCCGAAGCGCCGCAGAGTATAATTTAAGGAGAGAAAGTCATGGCAACATACAGAGATTCCAAATGCCGTCTCTGCCGCAGAGAGGGCGCAAAGCTCTTTTTGAAGGGCGACAGATGTTATTCGGGCAAGTGCGCGTTTGAAAAGCGCCCCGTTGCCCCCGGCGTACACGGTGCCGGCAGGAAGAAGGTCTCCGAGTACGGCCTGCAGCTTCGCGAAAAGCAGAAGACCAAGAGGATCTACGGCGTACAGGAAGGTCAGTTCAGAAAATATTATGAAATGGCGGACAGAATGAAGGGGATCACGGGCGAAAACATGCTTTCCCTTTTGGAGCGCCGCTTGGACAATGTTATCTATCGCATGGGGATCGGCGCATCCCGCGCACAGGCGCGCCAGCTCGTCAACCACGCGCATTTCTCGGTCAACGGCAGAACGGTCAACGTGCCTTCTTACATCGTGAAGGCGGGCGACGTGATCGCCGTCAAGGAGAACAGGAAAAAAGACAAATATTTCGAACAGATCAAGGAGATGAAGGTCGGCAACATGCCTAAATGGCTGGAGTTCGATCCCGAAAAACTGGAAGGAAAGATTTTAGCTCTCCCCACAAGGGAAGATATCGACAGTCAGATTGCAGAGCATATGATCGTCGAGTTGTACTCCAAGTAATGGGGTACGCCTTAGAAAAAGGAGGTAACGCCGCATGATCGAAATGGATATGCCTAAAATCGAGGTAGAAGAGAACGAATCGAAAAGTTATGCAAAGATCGTTGTCGAACCGCTCGAAAAAGGTTTCGGTCTTACAATAGGCAACTGCTTGAGAAGGATACTCCTCTCTGCGCTCCCCGGAGCCGCCGTGCAGGGTATCAGATTTTACCCCGACGGTCTCGTAAAGCATGAGTTTTCCGCTCTTCCCGGAGTCAAGGAAGATGTACCGGAAATCATACTCAACCTCAAGACGCTCGCCATTCAGACGTCTTCGGTCGATAAAGATTATACCAAGACCATGCACATCTGCAAGGAAGGTCCCGTGGTCATCACGGGGGCGGACATTGAACAGGATGCCGAGGTCGAAGTGATCAATAAAGACCAGTACATCTGTACGGTAGACGAGGGCGCGAAGATCGACATGGAAGTCACCATCGGCAGGGGCAGGGGCTATCAAGGCGCCGGTTCCAACAAGAATCACCCGATCGGCTACATCCCCATCGACTCCATTTATACCCCCGTTAAAAAGGTCAATTATAATGTAGAAAGCACGCGCGTCGGCCAGAGCATCGACTATGACAAGCTCGTCATGGAAGTCTGGACGAACGGGGCGTTCTCCGCGAAAGAGATTGTATCCCTCGCCGCAAAGATCATGCAGGACCACATCAGTCTGTTTGTCAATCTGTCCGACTTCATCAAGGGCATGGATATCCTCGTCAAAAACGAGGACGATAAGCAGCAGCAAGTCCTTGCGATGGCGATCGAGGATATGGATCTTTCCGTCCGCTCCTACAATTGCCTCAAACGCGCGAACATCCATACGGTCGAAGACCTTACCAAAAAGACCGAGGAAGAAATGTTGAAAGTACGCAACCTCGGCAGAAAGTCCCTCGACGAAGTCATTTTGAAGCTCGAGTCTTACGGACTTTCTTTAGAAAAAAAGGAGGACTAACATTATGCCGGGAAAATTGGGCAGGACCAGCGAACAGAGGCTCGCGATCCTTAGGAATCAGGCTTCCAGCCTTCTCTGGTACGGAAAAATAGAGACGACGAAAGCGCGCGCCAAAGAGCTGAAGTCGTACGTTGAAAAGATCATTACCGCCGCGATCAACACTTATGACGATACCATCGAAAGCACGAAGGTCGTCACTGAAAAGACGGGCAAAAAGGAAAAGGAAGTTACGGTCACCGTCGTCAAAGACGGCCCGAAGAAACTTGCCGCCCGCCGCAGGATCATGGCAAAATTGTATGATTTGCAGGAGATCAAGGCGTTCAACGAGAGCAAGTCCGCTTACAAAGCGAGAACTGCCGACGTCGCACACCCGCTGATCGAAAAGCTGTTCAACGAGATCGCTCCCAAATATGCGCAGCGCAACGATGAAAAGAACTGTGCCGGCGGATATACCCGCATCATCACCCTCGGCGAACGCCGCGGCGATGCAGCGGAAACGGCGATCATCGAACTCGTATAAGGACAACCGCAAAATTTTGCGATTCGGGCGCGCATCGGCAGGATGCGCGCCCGCACTTTTCTCACCGCCGCGTGCCGTTCTGCTGTCAACGATTCGAATGCGCCGGACTATCACGGTACAGTGCTGCCGTTTTTATGCGGATGGGGGCGCAAATTGTGATAAATAAGGGGAATTGTGCGAGAAATTTTTAAGAGTGTTCAAAAGTGCTTGACGATTTTGTAAATAACGGTTAAAATAATAAAGTATCAATAGAATATTTTGAATATACCCTGAATTTTTAGGAGGATGTATGACAAAAACTTTGGGCGGAAGGGTCGCTAAAATCGTATCCCTGCTGATCGCTGCGATGCTCGTTTTGATGGTTTCGTTCGCGTTCGTCGGCTGCGAATCCAAGCGCCCCGAAATTTCCATTCGCATAACCTTTAACGGAGAGACGTACGATCTCGAGTACCAGCTCTACCGCAATATGTATCCGCAGACGGTCGCGCACTATCTTGAGCTGATCGACATGGATTATTTTGACGGCACGGTCATTCACGACTATCAGAGCAGCCGCATGGTCGGCGGCGGCTACTATTATGAAAACAGCGATGTCGACGTTGTAGACGATCTGCTCGAAAAGGATTACGATGCCGTGACCAAGGATGCAGACGGCAACGTGACGCTCGAAAATATTTCCGTATGGGCAGACGAGAACAAAGATACGGCGTATAACACCCTGTACGGCGAATTCGCCGACAATGCTTTTTCCGTTGAAAACAACGGGCTGACCAATTCGCTCGGCTCTATCGGAACGTATTACTATACGCCCAAAAACACTTCTCAAAAGGTCTATGTCCAGCGCAACAGCGATGGCGAAATGGATATGCGTTCGTACTGTTATAACGCCACGACCAGCCTGTTTTATCTTTATACCGGTTCTTCGGGGACAGACAGCAATTACTGCACGTTCGGCATGCTGAAAGACAGCGACGATAGGGAGACCTTCCAAGCGCTTCTCGATGCGATCGAAGAATACACGCTCGAAACGCTGAACGGCGGCGACGAGGAAGGGACGGAAACATTTACGGTGGAAAGCCAGATGACCATCGAAGACGAATATTGGGCGGAGAGCAGTTACGAAGATGTTACCTTCAATATCCCGCGCGCACAGATCGTCATCGAAGAGATCAGAGTCTTGAAATATTAATAATATAGCGGAAATGCGCCGAACCATCGGCGCATTTTTGTTTTTAAACAAAATCCGCTCAATCGTCCCCGACGGGTACGATGTTGGCGATTTTCCCCTTTTCGAGAGGTGCCGCAAAAAATTTTATGCGACACAGGTTTTCTGTTTCGGGATAGATCAGCCCTGCTGCATTGATTTCGCCGTGTGCGAGATAAAAGACGGATGGCGGCACGCATACGCCGGAAAAGTTCCCGAGGTAAGCGGCGATCTCTCCGGCACGCGCCGCGAGCGCAGGGGAAAGATATTGCACAAAGTTTCCGCGGGCCAGCACGGTTTGAAAAAAAGCGAAAGGAAGGAGGCGTGTCTCCAGCTTGGCGGCATCGAAGCCTTCCCGTTCGCGCACATTCATCTGCGCCAGCCGCAGTTCGCCTTCGGCGATTTCCCATACGCTTTCGGCAATATGGCCGGGTACGTCGTAAAAGGCGCGCCGGGTCGTCAGCATTTTTCCCCCTTCGAACCCGAGCACCTCTCCGCAGAACAGCGTTTTCGCTCCGTCGAATAGGGCAAGATATGTCTTGTCTCCCTGCATGCTGCCTTCCGCAAAGAGCAGATCACGCCCGCATGCGTGCAGCTGCCCGAGAGCCGCTTTTTGCACTTCGGCGGGCAGCGGCAGGGCGGTAAAGTGCCGTCCATCCTCGGCGGAAAGCATCAAGCTGCCGTCGCGGTAGAGCGTGAGCAGGGTGTCGCCAAGGCGGCGCTGGTCCAAAAGGCGCATTTCTCCCCGCCGCGCCGCATAGCGGGCGACGTGTATGCTCGCGCCGCAGTCATAGTGATATACCGTGCAGAAGGGAGGCGGCTGCTTCCAGAAACTTTCCCCGATCAGAAAAGAGAGGGGCGCCAGAAGCGGATCTTCCGGAAAGAATTCGGCGAGAACGGGGCCTGCTTCAGATAGGTCGGCGAATTTTTCGTGCCTGCCGCATGCGCCCGCCATGACGCCGCCCAGCCGCAAAAAACTCGGCTCGGCGCTGGTAAAATAAACTCTCATATCGCCGCCTTTGCCCGCATGCGCGGGCTTTTATGATTTTGGATTAAATTATATGTATAGAACCATTTATTTATGTCAATAAAGGTTGCAAGAAAAGCAAAGGCAAAAAGGAGGCTTTTATGGATAAGATCAACGGTTACAGCGTACAGGAAGCGAGGGAACTTATCGACTTCGTATCCGAAGGCAAGAGGCGCGGCGAACCGCTCAGCCGCCTGTTCGAAGCATACGGCAGGCGATGCGGCAGGGCGGGCGGCAGCGTGCGCAATTATTATTATCAGTTCTTGAAGTGCGAAGACGCGCGCGCCAAAGAGATTCTGCGCGGCAAGCGCCTGCATGCCGAAAAAATCCGCGAATTTACCGAAGAAGAGAGGGAAGAGATGCTCCGTAAAATCCTTTCCGAACGCAGCAAGGGATATTCGGTGCGGCGCTCTATCGCCAACATCTGCGCCGGCAATGAAAAGCTGATGCTGCGCTATCAAAACAAGTACCGCAACCTCATCAAAAAGCAGCCCGAACTCGTCGAGCGGGCCGCCAGAGATCTGGGACTGGAGAGCTGTGCGCCGGTGCGGCGCGGCACGGAATTTTTACAAAGACGGCTGGAAAAAGAGATCAACGATCTATACGACCGGCTTGCGCTCGCCCTGCGCGAGGAAAATGACCGGCTGAAAAGGGCGGTGGAAAAGCTGACGGAAGAAAACGAAATTTTGCGCCGCGCGGCGGACAGATCGGGCAGAAAAGAGGACAAGGGCGCATAAACTTCGCGGAGCGGGGCATACTGTTGCAAGAGCAATTGCTCGCTTCGGAGGAAAAACTATGGAAAAATTTATGACGGGCCTGCTGCTTGGCATGGTGGGCGGCGCGCTGTTGGTCGCCAACAGCAAAAAGACGCGCGCGCTCGTCCGTATGAGCCAAGACGAGATCAAAGAAAAGATCGACGCCTATATCGACGAGAAGCTGGAAGGCTTTGAAAGCGAAGAAAAAAAGAACAAAAAGAGCGCACAGTAATGCGCTCTTTTACGGCGCAAGGTGGCAGCATATCAATATGCTGCCACCTTGCATTTCTTTTGTTTTTACAAAATTATTACAAAATCGTGTAAAGATCGATGGCATTTTTATAAAAATTTTGTTACAATCATAAGTACTGGAGAATGAATATGCCGTCTACTTATGCTCATTATCTTTTTGGAAAAAAGGTGCTCGCCGCCCTTCCGGATGCGCTCGCATCGGCAGTGCGGCAGGAGCGCACCCTGTACGATATCGGCCTGCACGGGCCGGATCTGCTCTTTTATTATAAACCGTTGGGCAGCAATGCCGTCAATCGCATCGGATTCGGCATGCACGCCGAACCTGCCGAAAAGTTTTTTGTATCGGCAGCGGAGATCGTTAAAAGCGGTACGCCGGCCGATGCGGCCTATGCCTACGGCTTCGTCTGTCATTTTGCGCTCGACGCCGCATGCCACAGCTATATCGAAAATAAAATTCGTCTTTCCGGCGTAACGCATACCGAAATCGAGAGCGAATTTGACCGTTCGTTGCTGACAGCCGAAGGCAGAGAGCCCCTTTCCGCCGTATTGACGGCGCACATTTTGCCCGACGAGGCGCACGCGCGCGTCATCGCGCCCTTTTTCGGTGTGACACCCCGCCAAGCGTACAAAGCGCTGCGCTCTATGATCTTTTACAACGGTCTTTTGCGCGCACCGCATGCGCCCAAGCGCGCGCTTGTCGATCTCGTGCTCAAAATTTCTGGCAACTATAAAGAGATGCACGGGATGATGATCGCCAAAAAACCGAACCCCGCCTGTGAAGACAGCAATATGCGCCTTTGGAAATTGTTTCAAAAAGCCGTGCCGGAGGCGGCGGCACTGATCGGAAATTTTGCCGGGTATGTGCGCGGCGAATGCGCGCTCTCGCCCGCATTTCAAGAGACGTTCAGCTTTAAAAGAGATTGGCGCACGATTCCCGTTTTAACCCCCGAAGAGGAGAGAGTATATGAAGTTTAAGATGACGCCGCTCGAAAAAAAGTGGGTGCTCTACGACGTGGGCAATTCTGCGTTTACGCTGCTTGTTTCCACCCTGTTGCCCATTTTTTTCAATACGGTCGCGAGCGCCCAAGGTGTTTCCGAAACCAATTATCTGTCCTATTGGGCATACGCAACGAGCATTTCGACGGCGATCGTCGCCGTTCTCGGCCCCCTGTTGGGTACCTTATCCGATCTCCGCGGCATGCGGAAAAGGATCTTTTCCCTCGCCATTTTGATCGGCGTGCTCGGCTGTGCGGTGCTCGGGTTTATGCAGCATTGGCTGTGGTTCCTCGTACTGTATGTGCTCGCCAAAAGCGCCTATCAGCTCAGCCTCGTCGTCTATGATTCCATGCTGTGCGACGTAACCTTGCGCGAACGCATGGACGAGGTTTCTTCCCGCGGGTATGCATGGGGCTATATCGGCAGCTGTATCCCTTTCGTTTTGACCATCGGCGTCTATGTCCTGCACGAGATGTTCGATATCCTTTCCTTACAGGCCGCTATGATCCTCGTCTTTGCGATCGTCGCCGTGTGGTGGATCGCCTGCTCTTTTCCCCTTTGGAAAAATTATCGGCAGGAACACTTCATCGAGCCGGGCGGACATCCCGTGCGCACCGGCCTGAAAAGCCTCGGCGGCACTTTCCGCGAACTGGTCACAAAAAAGCAGATCTTATTTTTTCTCATCGCCTTCTTTTTTTATATTGACGGCGTATATACCATCATCGACATGGCAACCGCCTACGGCACGTCGCTCGGGCTGGATACCGTCATGCTCGTTTTGGCGCTGCTCGTCACGCAGGTCGTGGCGTTTCCGGCCGCCATCCTCATCGGCATGCTCTCGCGCAAGGTCAAGCCGGAATACCTCATCATCGTCTGTATCGTCGCCTATTTCTTTATCACGGTTTACGCCGTCTTTCTCGATAAACCGTACGAATTTTGGATCCTCGCCGTGTGCGTGGGGCTTTTCCAGGGTACTATCCAGGCGATGTCGCGCTCCTATTTCGCCAAAATTATCCCGCGGGAAAAGGCGGGCGAATATTTCGGCATTTACGATATATTCGGCAAGGGAGCCGCTTTTATCGGCACGCTGCTCGTCGGCGTGGTGACCGATGCGTTCACCCCTTATTTCGAGCGGTTGACGGCACAGGGTACGGAAACGGTGATCACGGCGCAGAGCCTCGGCGTCGCCGCGCTCGCGGTCATGTTCCTCATCGGGCTGGCGTTTTTTATCGTTGCCGTGCGCGCCGGCAGAAAAAAGGATGCGGCGGGAGAAAACCCGCAAGGCAGCGGGCTGGCAGTACAGGATGGTGCAGCGCTCGAAGAAACAAAAGAAGGTTAATCCGCGCAATTTGTGAAGAGGGAGAGCAGCGGCTCTCCTTTTTTCTTTTGCGAAAATTTCACGCACTGTTTTTAAAAAATTGTGGACGGACGGCGCAAAGTATGGTATACTGTTACAAACGAGCGCGTCGGCGCCGTCGGATATTTTGCATGGATAAACGTATTATTGCTTTCGATATCGGCGATAAAAGGGTGGGCATCGCGGCGAGCGATCCTTTCAACACCTTTGCCCTTCCAGCCGAAACATATTGGCGCACCAAAGACCCCGAGGCGGACGCGTCGGCGCTTGCCAAGATCGCCGCGGAAAAGGGTGCCGGCCGCATCGTGTGCGGGCTTCCCCTCAACTTTGACGGCAGCGAATCGGTGCAGACGGAAAAGACCCGCCGCTTTGTGGAAAAACTCAGAGAAAAGACGGATATCGAAATTGTATTTGAGGACGAGCGCTTTACCACGATGGAGGCGGAGCGCGTGCTTATCGCGGGCGGCGTTCGCCGCGAGAACAGGAAAAAGACGATCGACAGCATTGCCGCTTCCTATATTTTGGAAGGGTATCTGCATAAAATCAATAAAGGAGTATGACGTATGAGCGAAAAGAAATTGCACGAGGAAGGCTGCGACTGCGGCTGCGAAGATGAAGAGGAAGTCAATCTCGTCGAGCTCAAAGACGACGAGGGAAAGATCCATAAATGTTACCATATCGGCACCATAGAATACAAAGAGCGCTGGTTTGCCTTCTTCCAGCCCGCCGACGAAGAGAGCGAGGACGAAGAAGGGGAAGACGTCGCGATTTTGGAGATCAAAAAGGGCGATGACGACGAGGAAGAGATGCTCTATCCCGTCGACGACGACAAGCTGTTGGACGAGGTGTTCGACGAATTTTGCCGCGTGATGGAGGAAGATGACGACGCAGACGAAGCCGCGTCGCTCGATACCGATTACGAAGAGGGCTGCGGCTGCGGCTGCAAAAACCACGATCACAAGAAGGGATCGCATTAAATTCCGGGCGGATCTGCCAAATTTTCGCAATCCAAAGCAAATTTTGTTGCAAAACATTTCCCTTTATGCTAAAATAGTAAGGCTATAAAATTCACACCGTGCGCGTGCCGCATACCGTTCCCGCCAAATTCTCAACAGGGCGGGCTGATGCGGCTGTCTAAGCGCGTGCGGGAGGAAGTAAACGGAGGAATATTTTTATGGCAGTCATCACAATGAAGCAGCTGCTCGAAGCGGGCGTGCACTTCGGTCACCAGACCAGAAAATGGAACCCCAAGATG
>CAJFGA010000031.1 GCA_904374385.1 uncultured Clostridia bacterium
TATCGGCAACATGCTCATTTACCAAGAGTTCAACGGCAACAACGAGTGCCCGCTCTGTAAAATACGCAATATTTTGGAAAAGAGGCTTGTCGATCAATACCTGAACGAATCGGTCATGGAAGATTTTCAGCGGCGCATGGTTAATGAACTCGGCTTTTGCGCCCACCATACCGAAATGCTTAAAAGCAGGCCGAATAAACTTTCCCTCGCACTGCAGCACATTACGCGGCTGACGACGCTCAAAAGCAAAATAGAGGTGACTGCGGACTTGAAAACTGCCGATAAAATGGCGGAATTCTTTATGCATTCCGGCAAAACGTGCGTCATCTGCGAGGGCGTAGAGGTCAACATGATCCGCTATTATAAGACGGTCGCCGAAATGTTCTATGCGGAAGAAAAATTTAAGGGCATTCTGTTATCCACGAACGGATTTTGCCTTGAACACTTCGGCGCGCTCCTCAAATACGCAAAATATGCGCGCGGCAAAAAAAAGGATTACGTTTACACTTTGACAAAACTGGAACGCGACGTACTGAACAAACTTTTAGAGGATCTGCAATGGTTCACCGCTAAGCATGATTACCGCAATGCGGACAAGCCGTGGAACGGCGCCGAGAATTCGCTCGAGCGCTCCGTATATAAATTGCACGGAATACAGGCAAAATAGTCAAAAAATAAATATCCATCGGCAAAGCCGATGGTTTTTCATTTTCGGACTTTCATCCCTAATACTGTCGGCGGCGCGCAAGCCGCGCTTATTGATCCTTTTGCCTTCCCCCGTCGGGGGAAGGAGAACCGCTTGCGGTGGATGAGGGGCTATATACTCCCTCATCAGTCACCTTCGGCGACAGCTTCCCCCTTAGAAGCCTTTTGGGTTAATTCGCCGCCTTCGATGACAGCCCAAGGGGATGCCTATTATCGAACCGCATGATCGGCCGCGGTTCGTAACGGCCAAGTGAATCCTCCGTTTTTGCTCTTCGGCTGACCCTGTTTTGCTTTTAATTTGTCTATTTGATTTTCAGTCCGTCGCGAAAGGCGTTGCCGACCACTTCACCCAATTGAATATACTTATTGTTGACGGGATCAAAAGTGATGGGCCGCAGCTTGGCGGGATCGATCTTCCCACTATTGTCGAGAATGCTTTCATCGGCGCTTACGTTGACGATTTCACCGAGGATCAGCCCTTCCTGCGTTACCTTGATCAATTTGCATTCGAGCGTCATAGGAAGTTCTTCAATGACGGGTGCATCCACAAATTCGCTCTTGACGGCATGCAAACCGGCTTTAGCGAGTTTGTTCGGCTCTTTATTGCCCGAAACGACGCCGAGATAGTCGCACTCGACCACATGCGCGGCATCTGCCATGCTGACAGTAAAAGCACCTTTGGCGAGAATATTTTTTGTCGTTTTATGTCCGGCCGAAAGACAGAGTGCGACTTGATTGTCGTCGCTGATGCCTCCCCATGCAGCATTCATGGCATTGGGAGTACCGTTTTCGTCATACGCCGCAACGATCAGCACGGGAAGCGGATACAGATACGTTTTGGCTCCGAAGTTCTTTCTCATAAACTTACCTCCTTGCGGCGGAGCGCCCTGCGGGGCGTACCTCCGTTCTGTAAGAAAATTATAGCACATTGCGGCAAAACATGCAAGTTAAACTTTCGGATTCTGCAAAAGCATTAATAATGATCTTTTCGCATTCTCTGAAATTCGGGACGGCGATAGATAACGGCTCTCCTCGTTTTCGTTCTTTCCGTATAATTTTAACTTCAATAAAGGGACAGCAGGCGAAAAGTAAGAAAGTACAATACCCTCTGTGGTCAAAATGGCCGTTCGCCTGATAGAAAACGATACACTGTACCTGTATGAAAGTATAAGCTTAACGCGCAATATGGAGAAATAGGTATATAGACTAGGAAATTAATTTAGGCCGTGTCTTAAAAGAATATAATAAAAACGTAATAAAAACGACGAGGCGGGCAGAGAGATTTTCGCTCTGCCCGCCTCTTCATGTTCGGAACCTTTCAAATTCCTCGAGGTAACAAAATAGCCCGAACATTCTTTTTATGACAAAGAAGTTCAAGCTATTCAGACTTGGTGCGGATGACAGGATTTGAACCTGCAAGGTTGCCCACCGGATTCTAAGTCCGGCGCGTCTGCCAATTTCGCCACATCCGCATAGCTATATCAGTTTACAACATTTAAGAAAAAAACGCAACCGTTTGCGATGAAAAAGGCGGCCGAAGCCGCCTTTCCTTTTAATCGTTGCAGCACGTTCTGCATTGGCAGCAGAGTGCATACTGGCGATTGTAGTATTCCGCATCGCAGCAGACCGAGCCGCTGCCGTGACGGCCGAAGCCGGAACAATTCCGCGTGCAACAACAGCTACAGCTGCGCACGGAAGCGCCGCTCGCCGCGGAAGCGCCCTGTGCCGACTGCCAGCAGCCGCAGGAATTACAGCCGCAGCCGCAATCATTCCGGGCAGAGCCGCCGCAGCAGGATGCGCGGTTTTGCGCATATCCGCCGCAGGAATTACAGCCGCAGCCGAAGAGCAATAAATAAAGCAAACACATAACTTTCGTCCCCTTTTGTGTATGATGAGAGTTCCCTCTCTTCTATCATCATACGGCAAATAGGTCCGTTTTGTGCCTAAAAATATTTTATTGTACCTTTTGCGGAAAAGATGCTGTGCGGTTTGCCGCGGCGATCAAATTCCCCTCCTCATCATACAGGCGCATGTTCTTCTTTTTTAAACAAGGTATCGCAAAATAGAACCCGAGTGCGACGGCAGTGCCGAGCGTCCAGCCCACTGCCCATGCCCAGCCTACGCCCGCAAATCCTAAAAATGGCGTCAGGATAAACACGAACGCCACGCGCAGGATGAGATCGGAAAAAGTGCTGACCATAAACCCGACGTTCCCGTTGCACCCGCGCACCGTAGCGTCGGCAACAATTTTGACCGTTACGACGAAAAAGAAGGGCGATGCAATGCGGACATACTGCGATCCCGTCTGCAAGGCGAGGGCAATATCTTCATCGCCCGGCATAAAAAGATTTACGAGCGGTTCCGCAAAGATAAAGCAGGCGAGAAAAAAAACCGCCGTAAGGACGGATGAAATGGCCAAACCGGAACGGAATCCGCTCTTGATGCGGCCAAAGCGATGCGCCCCGTAATTTTGCGAAACAAAATTGGTAAGCCCGCTCGCACATGTATTGATACACGTCGTGCAGAATACGAGAAGTTTAAAACCCGCCGTAAAACCGGAAGTGATGCCCTCCCCCTGCACATTGGCACATTCGTTGATCCTGATCTGTATGATAAGATTGCCTACGGAAACAAAGCTGTTCTGCAGCGCAACGGGAATCGCAAGCAAAATCAAATATTTGAGAAGGGATGCCGAAAATACGGCAGGCTTTTGCTCGGTGTGCAGCCCCGTCACCCGCCTGAATACAAAAACCAGCGTAAGGAGGCATACCGCACCCTGCGCGATAAAGGTCGCCCATGCCACGCCGGCAACGCCCCACGGCTGCACCATGATGTAATCGAGCACAATATTCGCCACCGAAGATATGACGAGAAATATAAACGGCGTGCGGCTGTCGCCCAACGCGGAGAATATACCGGTGCCGAGGTTATACAAAATCAAAAACGGCAATCCGAAATAATAGATATTGAGATAAACGGCGCTTTCTTCCATTGCCCAAGAAGGCGTTTTGAGCGCGGCAAGAATAGGACGGCAGGTAGCGACGCCGACCCCAAGAAGAACGGCGCTCAATGCCGCAAACGCGATGAGCGCCGTAAAAACCGTCGATTTGACTTTACCGTTGTCCTTAGCCCCAAAGTAACGCGAAGCGAGAACCGCGCAACCGGCATTGGCCCCGAGAGCGATCGCCATCAAAATATTGACGATGGCGTTCGAGGCTCCTATCGCCGTCAAGGCGGTCTGTCCCGCAAATTTGCCCGCAATGACCGTATCCGCCAGCGTATACAGCTGCTGAAAAACGGCGCTACCGAACAGGGGCAATATGTATTTTAAGAGTACCTTCCAAGGTTTCCCGACTGTCAGATCGGTATTCATGCTGATCTCTCCCTTTAAAATCCTGCGCAATTATACCACTGCGACGACGGATTGTAAAGCGATTTTAAGCATCTTTATGATCTTCCCGGTTCCCCCTTTTTTCGCGATACAGCGCCACCGTAAAGAACATCAGCACCGGGAAAAACAGCCCGAATGCGATGCCGATCTGCAGCGAACCGCCGAACAGGTCGGAAAGCGCCCCGACGGAGGAAGGCCCCGCCATGCAGCCCACGTCGCCCGCCAGGGCGAGGAGCGCAAACAGAGCAGTACCGCCCTTGGGCAGCGAACCCGCCGCAAAGGAAAAGGTCCCCGGCCACATAATACTGACGGAAAAGCCGACGATGCCGCACCCCAAAAGCCCGAGCCATGCGGCGCTCGGCGGTGCGAAAGCACACAGGGCATAACCGCCCGCACAGCCCGCGGCCGCAAGCATGAGCGCCGGTTTGAGCCGAAATTTACCTCCGAATTTAGCAAACAGCACGCGTGCCGTGCCCATACAGATCGCAAACAGGCACGGGCCGAGCAAATCGCCGAGTGTTTTGGAAACTTGCAGCCCCGACTCCGCAAAGGCGGACGCCCACTGGCTGACCGCATTTTCGCAGCTGCCCGCACAGAGCATCAAAACGACGAAAAACCAAAAGATAGGCGTCTTAAATATTTTGCCGACAGACATGCTCTGCCCTTCTTCCACTGAACGGAAAAGCGGCACGAACAGAAAATAGACGGCATTGCACAGCGGAACGACTGCCCACACGCAGGCGAGAATGCGCCAATTGCCGATGCCCGCCGTCGCAAAAAAGAGGGTAGACAGCACAACGACCCCTACCTGCCCCCAACAGTAAAAGGAATGCAGCAGACTCATTGCGGACTTTTTATTTTCGGATGGGCACGCCTCGACAATGGGGCTGACCAAAACTTCGATCAACCCGCCGCCCACCGCATAGACGGCGGAAGCGGCGAACAGGCCGATCGCCGGAACGGGCAGCAAATCCGGCAAAAAGGCAAGCAGCAAAAGCCCGCCGCCCGCAAACAGATGCGCTGCCACCATGCAGGGACGGTATCCGATTTTATCTACAAATTTAGACGCCAGCAGATCGACGAGCAGCTGCACGCCGAAATTGACCGTGATCATCGCACCGATCAGAGTAAGGGATATGCTGTAATCGCTGTGAAAGGTCAAAAAGAGCAGCGGCGCAAAGTTGTTGATGATCGCCTGCGTCATGTAACCGACATAACAGGCAAAGACCGTATGTTTGACTTTCAGTTGCCTCATAATAGTATATAGTATAATCCCGACTTTTGCTTTATGGTTTAACTGCGGCGCAGTTCCTTGACCATCTGCCGATATTCCAGGGGAAGATAGCCTAATTTTTCATACAACGCGCGCGCCCGCACATTTTCCGCTTCCACTTCGAGGCGGATACGGGCAAACCCGTTTTCCCGCGCATATCGCTCTATAAAGGCAAAATACTCTCTGCCCAACCCGCGGCTGCGGTAACCGTCCAAAATGAACAGTTCCTCCAGCCAAAGGACTTTTCCGCCCGCCTCGCGCGAATACGTTTTGGCAGTCAGCGCGATGCCGACCGTCTTTCCGTCCGCTTCGATCATATATCCGTCCGCATAGGCGTCTGAACGCATCAATTCTTCAAAAGCATCCGCATGGTAAGATGCGGGCACGGGATGCGCCACGGCGGGCGAAGCATAAAACAGGGCGGAAAGGCGAAGAAATTCTTCCCGATCCGCCGCACAAATTTTCCGTATCATGTCAGACCTCCCTCCCGCATCTTTTTACGCGGGCCTTATGCGATATTATACAATAGCCCGCAGTATAAGTCAACCGCTAATGCAAGAAGAAAATTTAAAAAGCCGCCCGGCGGCGGCTTTTTAAATATATGGCCCATTTTAACAAATAATTTACATTTATCCTTTATAATGACTTACAGAACGAGCGACGGCGCGGCATAGACGCGGGACTTGAGCTCACTGTCGAGCAAATAAAGCGATCGGGCATCCGCGCCGAACAGCTCCATCTTGCGGATGAGATCGGACGCGTTCTTTTCCTCTTCGCCCTGCTCTTTGACGAACCAATCGAGGAACTGCATGGTGCGGAAATCCTTTGCGGCATTGGCGGCGGCATAAATTTCATTGATCTGCGCGGTGATATATTTCTCATGCGCATAGGCGGCTTTCAGGGGCGCCATATTGTCGGTTAAGGAGGCATCCGGCCGTGCGATGGCCTCGAACGTCACCTTTTCCCCATTGTTTTGCAGATACTTGACCATCAGCAGGGCATGATCCATCTCTTCCTGCGCCTGTACATAATACCAGTTATAAAAACCGTCTAAACCCGCTTCCTGATAATAATTGGCAAATTCGAAATACAGATAGGAAGAATAAAATTCCTTGTTGATTTGGCTGTTCAGAAGTTCGCTGACTTTTTTGTCCATAATACATCTCTCCTTTTACGATCGCGGAAACCCGCTCTGTTTTTCTATATTATATCCTTTTTGGGCGAGTATTTCAATCGTCCGCTCCTAAAAATAAATAATCGACAACTGTTGACAAATATTGTTTTATGGAGTATAATAGCCGGAAAAGGAGGGACATATGAAAAAGGAAGACAAAAGAAGCCGCAAAACGGTAAAAGCGATCCAAGACGCCCTTTTAAGCATGTTGGCGGAGTACAGCCTTTCAGACATCAAAATCATCGAACTGTGCCGCCGTGCCGACATCAACCGCACGACCTTTTATCTGCATTACGAAAATGTGGACGAAGTGCAGCGTTCCATACGCGAAGGGATGGTCGAACGCATCTTTGAAAAATATAAGAGCGAGTCCTTCCTGTATACGTTAGAACACCCGCTCGATTTTTTAGTCGTTTGCATTGAAGTGATCACTTCGTATGAAGGATTCGAAAACTTTGTGCGGCGATCCGCCGAGGCTCCTTACTTTTTGGAAGAGCTGAAAAAGGCTTTCGTTTCGCGGGCGTATGCCGAATACACCAACCAAAGTCTGAATAAAAACGACTATGCCTTTTACATCCTCCATTTCATGACCGCAGGCACCTTCGATACTTTTATCGTTTGGCTTCGCTCGGATAAGAGCGTTCCCCTTTCTTCCATCCTCGACCGATGCGCAAAAATGCTTTCTTCCGGGTATGAGGCACTTTTAAATACTTCCGATGCTTGACAAATATTGCCAGTAAGTGTAATATATTGTCATGTAAAAACATTACAAAATATTTGTTTGGAGAGTTTACATGAAGATCGCGATCATCGCGGATGTTCTCGGACAGGAGAACAACGGCACGACGATCACCGTAAAGCGCCTGATCAACAATTTGAAGGCGCGCGGTCACGACGTACAGGTCGTATCGCCCAGCCCCGCCGAAGAGGAGGGCTACCACCAAGTACGGACGATCGACTTTAAAATTTTTAACAAATATGTCAAAAAGAACGGCGTCGAACTCGCAAAGCCGGACACTGACCTACTGGAAAAGGTCATTTCCTCGTGCGACGTCGTACATGTGCTGATGCCCTTTGCGCTCGGGCGAGCGGCGGTACGCATCGCTAACCAACTGCATAAGCCGGTCACGACCGCTTTCCATGTACAGCCGGAAAACGTGACCAGCCATTTCGGCCTGCAGAAAAGCAAACGCATCAACAAATATCTGTACAAAAATTTTTATAAGAACTTTTACAGCCGTTCCGAGTACATCCACTGCCCGACGCAGTTCATCGCGGATATGCTCAAAGCGCACGGGTATCGTTCGGACTTTCGCGTGATCTCCAACGGCGTCGATCCCGTCTATGTGCCGGCAAGGGCCGCCAAACCGCAAGCCTATGCGGACAAGTTCTGCATCCTTTCGACGGGCCGGCTGTCCAAGGAGAAATGTCAAAAAGATCTCATCAACGGCGTAGCCAAGTCAAAATATAAGGACAAAATTCAAATTTTTATTGCGGGAGACGGGCCCCTTAAAAAGAAATTGCAGCGATTAGGAAAAAAATTAAAAAATCCGCCCGTCATCTCCTTTTTTACCAAAGAAGAACTCGTGAACGTGATCAACTTCTGCGATCTCTATGTGCACCCTTCGTATGCGGAAATCGAGTCGATCGCGTGCGTAGAGGCGATCACCTGCGGGCTGGTGCCCCTCATTGCAGACAGCAAGATGTCCGCCGCAAAGCACTTTGCGCTGACGCAGGATGATCTTTATACTTCGGGCGATATCGATGCACTTGCCGCTAAGATCGATCATATGATAGAACATCCGGAACTTCGCGATGCTCTGCGGGAACGGTATATCGAATACGCCGAACGCTTCCGCATTGAAAAGTGCATCGATAAAATGGAGGAAATGTTTGAAGACGCCATCGCGCACAGGCATCCGGGCAGCGGCACAGCCTGATCGTCCGCTCCCGCAAAAGGCATTGCCGCTTGCGGCCGTACATCCTTCCCTTTCCTTCCGCAAAGCCGTCTTTATCTATGCGTTGGGCGGATTGGTGGGAACGCTTTGGGAAACCTGTTGGAACCTCATGCGCGGAAGAGGGTTCGTCTATTGTAACGGAAGCCTGCTTTCCCCCTTTAATATTGTATACGGGACGGGCGCGCTCGTCATCATTCTGCTTTTGCGCAACCGCAGAGAGGCATGGCAGGTGTTTTTGATCGGGGCGCTCGGCGGCGGCGCCGTGGAATATATACTCAGCGTTCTCGAGGAACTCGTGCTCGGTACCCGCTCGTGGGATTATTCCGCATACTTTCTCAATATCGGCGGACGGACCACCCTGCCCTATATGCTGTTTTGGGGCGTACTTTGCACGGCGGTCATCTTTATCGTGTACCGCCCGCTCGATCGCATGCTCGACGCACTGCCCGAAAGAGCTTTAACGGCCATATCCGCTGTGCTTGCATGCTGGATTGCGCTCGATATGGCCGTGACGGTCACGGCCCTTTTGCGCTATGCCGCGCGGGCGCGCGGGGCACAAGCCATGACGGCGCTCGGCAGAGCCGTCGATAAGATCTTCGGCGATGCTTTTATGAAAAAGCACTTTCCCGCCATGCGGTTTTAAATTTTTTGCCCTTCCGAGGGGCAATGTACGAATTAAAGAGGCTTCCCGCGAAAGGTGTGTCCATAGAAAAATTCAATAAAATAACGGATGCACCGCAAGGGAAAGTCAAAAAAGAGCAGGTTTGAAAGAACCTGCTCTTTTTTATATACAGCTCTCCCTCTTCCCTACCCATTGACGGTAACGATTAAAAATGTTATAATAAAAATGCAGGCACGCTGTGGGTAAGGGTCACGGTTATGATAAAAATAGCGATTTGCGATGACGAACAGAGATGTATAGACGATATAAAAGTACTTTTGGAAAAATATTTTCCGAAAGCGCTGCCTTTTGCCGTGCGCGAGTACCGTTCGGGCGAGCAGTTTTTGAAAGATATGAAAGACCGCCCCGCAGACATCGTCTTTATGGATATAGAGCTTACGGACATTACGGGAATCGATGCGATAAGCGCGTTGAAAGGAGCCGATATAAACCCCATCGTGTTTTTCGTAACTTCGCACAGTACCTATATACAGGAGATATTCCGCCTGCAATCCTTTCAGTTTTTGCCGAAACCGATTGACGAAAACGACTTTGCGAAAGACATCGTCCGCGCCGCAAACGAATATGTGCGCGGTCATCGCAAGTTAGAGATAAAAGCGGGCGGTATCGTAAAGGAAATCGCCGTGAACGATATACGGTGCATAGAAGTCAACCGCAAGGAAATAAAGATACATACCGCGGGAGAAGTTCTTTCGCACTACGGGAATATCGCCTTTTATGAAAACAAACTCAAAGGCTATCCCTTTGCCAAACCGCATAAAAGTTACCTCGTCAGCCTCGCGCACATAGCCGAGATCGGCGGCGATTCCATTTTATTGGACGGCATGACAGAGCGCGTACCGCTCACGCGGAAGTTCCGACAAGACTTTTTGCGTTCGTTCAACAATTATGTTTCGGGGGAGCGGCTGTAACATGAAATATGTGATAGACCTTTTCAGTATTTTGTATGAAGCCTATCTTTTCAGCGTTTTCTTCCGCACTCTCGAAAGGCGTGAGCGCCTGAAAAGATTATACCGATTGGCTTTCTACGCGCTGTTCATCGTCGCTATGGGCGTGCTTTATTACTTCGTTCCAAACGCTTGGATGAGCGCAATATCTGCATCAACCTCGGCGGAGGGGAATTTACCGCTTTGCGTTCAATCAAAAAGAGAGCCGACAAAGCGGCGGAAAAGATTCTGACCTTTTACAACGGAAAAATTCTCAACCGCGGCGCGGCATATCACAGATAAAAGCTGCAAATATTCTGTTTGCCATGCAATGGATTAAAAAAACTTGTGACAAAGTTACGTTTGAACAAGGGTTACGAGCCAGAGTGCTTATCGGACTTTGGTTGGGGTTTGGCAGAAGATATGAGAAAAGGCGCGGCTTTCACGCCGCGCCTTTATCCTCTTTTTCAAGGGTTGCCCTTACCGTAAATCCCCTATCGGAATTGCGGTTAAAGGAAAACCTTTTTATTTTCCATATTTGTGCCGGGCCGAATATTAAAAGCGGCGATCGGATCAATGCACGCAAGAGCCGATCTCGCTGCCGGCAGGCGCAAAGAGCACCTTGCACTTTCCGTCTTCATTGACGGGGGCAAGCAACATGCCGTTGGAATATTCATTTCCGAACTTGTGCGGTTCAAGGTTGATCAAAACGATGATCTTTTTGCCGATCAACTCTTCGGGTGCATATTCTCCGGCGATGGACGAAACGATGACGCGCTCCCCCATGCCGTCATGCAGGGTGATCTTCATCAATTTATTCGTCTTGCGCATCGGCTTGGCCGCAAGCACTTTGCACACGCGCAGATCGAGCTTTGCAAAGTCGTCCAGTTTGACCTGCTCTTTGACGGGTGCGGGCGCCTTGACGAATACATCCTCTTCAATCTCCTCTTTGACCTCTTCGACGGGCGCGGGCGCCTCCTCTTTTGCGTCGGGATCTTCCTCTTCCGGAAGAGAAAAATCCAAAAGTTTGAGATAGCGGGAAGGATCGACCGCATAGAGATACAGATAGAGGCGAGGCCCTTTATCGCGCGCGAGTGTCAAATTGTACACGTCCTTAAAAAATTTGCTCTGCACCGCTTTGAGCGCGTTCTTATCTTCGGCGATATCGGGGAATACTTGCTTGGGTATAGCGTACAACTCGGATTGCAGAGAATCGAGCGTATAACCGCCCTTTTGGATAAATTCCTTCAACAGGCGGATACATTCCCTTTCCTTTTCGTTCATCGTACGCCAATACGGCCAGTTGCGCTTTTGCAAGATAACGTATTCGCTTTCGGGCGAACAGGTGCGCAGCCAAAACTTTGCCTTTTCGAACAGCTCTTTAAAATCCTCTTTTTTATAAGGGGTGCCGATCTTTTCGAACAGTTTTTCCATCATGTCCGCATTAAAGTTGACGACGCTGCCGAGATCGACAAGCTGACTCATGGGGACGGGAATATAATCTCTGCCGTCGATGAGGCTGTTTTCCATGATCCGCTTCGTATTTTCGTCGGCCGTGCCTGCGCGGTAGGCGTCGAGCATTTTCCCGAATTCGAAATATTGGCGCAAAATCTCATCCGAAAGGCAGAAATCAAACGCTTTGAGCGGCTCTGTTTTGGCATACAGCCACAGGATAAGTTCGGGCGGATACAGTTTGAGCAGGAAATCGGGCGTCATATTCAAGCCGGAAGATCCGCTCATCTTGCCGACGCTCCCCTTGATGCCGATGAACTCATATCCCTGGAAGAGCGGCGGTTCATAGCCGAACACCTCGCGCGAGATATCTTTCGCGGTATCGTAGCTGCCGTTTTTAGAAGCATGATCTTTGCCGCCCGGCTCGAAATCAACGCCTTCGGCGAGCCAGCGCATCGGCCAGTCTACCTTCCATTGGAGTTTGCAATTGAAATCTTTTGTGAAGTCAAAATCTCCTTCGTGCCCGCATGCGCATACATAGTGTGCCTTTGTGCAATCATCGGACAGGGATACGATCTTCGTGCTGTCTTTATGGCAATGCGGACAAAAGATGCTGACGGGGTAGTAATTTGCGCGTTCCTCTTCCGTAGCGTCCTGTGTGCGGTGTTTGTCGAGGATATCGAAGATCTTTTGGCGGTTTTCGAGCGCGAAGATAACGTATTTGGCATATCTGCCCGAACGGTACTCCTTCGCCTGATAGCGGTATTCCATGTGAATGCCGAATTTTTCTACCGCCTCCATAAATTCCTTTTCAAAGTGCGCGGCATAAGTCTCGTCCTTGCCGAACGGGTCGGGAATGTCTACATAGGGATACCCGATATACTTTTCGTAAGAATCGTCGCCGAGATGATCGGAAACGTTTTTCGGCACTTTGCGCAGGCGGTCGAATTCGTCCCAAGAAAAGAGCAGCTTCGCCTTTTTGCCCTTTTTTTGGAGGGCGCGGCAGACGAACCAACTCGTGGCGATGTCGCGGAAATTGCCGATATGAACGGACCCGGAAGGAGAAATGCCGGCCGCGCAGATATATTCCTCTTTATCCGGTTTACGGCGGATGACCTCGTCCGCCAGCTTGTCAGCCCAATACATGTAAAACCTCTTTGCTTTTCAAATTTCCATTATTATAGCACATTGCGGGCGTTAAATCAAACCGTCAGTAGCGTAAACGGGCACATTTTCGCGCGATTTTGCAAAAAAATGTGTATTTCTTGTTCACAAAAACGGCGAAATATGCTATAATGGCTTCCGTTTCGATTTTATTTTATGCAAAGGAAGATCTATGAAATTTATACGCGGCGTTAAAGACGGGCTGCCCATCGCACTCGGTTACATATCCGTTTCCTTCGCCTACGGAATCGCGGCGGTAAACGAAGGGTTTCCGCCTTGGTTCCCCATCCTCATCACGCTGACCAATTTTACAGGCACCGGCCAATTTGCCGGCACAAACCTCATCGCGGCGGGCGCCGGATTTTTGGAACTTGCCACGACCATGCTCATCATCAACATCCGCTACACGCTGATGTCTATATCCCTCTCCCAAAAAATGGGCAAAGGTTTTCCGCTGTGGCAGAGGGCGGCCATTGCTTTCGGCTTGACGGATGAAAACTACGCCGTGGCCATCCGGCAGCCGAACAAACTTTCTTTCCCCTATTTGATGGGACTGATGTCCTGCTCGTTCGCGGGGTGGATCGCGGGCACTTCACTCGGCGCGCTGCTCGGCGACGTACTGCCCGACATGGTGATGAATGCGCTCGGCATCGCACTGTTTGCCATGTTCGTCGCCATCATCATCCCCGCCTCGCGGGAGGATCACAGGGTACTGCTGCTCGTCGTGCTCTCTACGGCGGCAAGCTGCCTTTTCTATTTTACCCCCGTTTTAAATCGCTTGTCGGAGGGCTGGGTCATCATCATCTGTTCGATCGTCTGTACCGCCGTCGTCGCCCTCTTGTTTCCGCGCAAAGAAGAGGGCGAAGCGCAGAATGCGGATCCCGATGCTGAAAAGCCTGGCGAAGGAGGCGGACAATGACTTTAAAAGCAATGCTGATCGGCTGCCTCATCATGTTCGCCGTGACCTATGCCACCAAGGCGGCAGGGTTGCTGCTCGTCAGGAAAAAGATCACCAACAAATATGTGCAATCCTTTTTATACTACATCCCCTACAGCGTGCTGGCCGTGATGGTGTTCCCTGGCATCCTCTTCTCGACGGCAAGCATTTGGTCGGGTATCGTCGGCACGGCGGTCGCCCTCGTGCTTTCCTATTTTAAGCGCGGACTGCTCGTCGTATCCGTCGCAAGCATTGCGGCGGTCTTTGTCGCAGAACAGCTTATCGTACTCTTCACATAAAAACATCGGGTCGGTCAATACCGCCCCGATGTTTTTCCGTCACAAACCTAAAAAATAATAGATCAGCCCGACTGCCGCGCCCGCAAGCACGCCGTACACGATGATCGGCCCGGCGACGACGAACATCTTCGCCGCCAGCCCCGTGACCAATCCCTCCGATTTGAATTCGAGCGCGGGGGATGCGACGCTGTTGGCAAACCCCGTGATCGGGACGATCGATCCCGCCCCCGCCGCTTTGCCGATCCGGTCATATACGCCCAATCCCGTTAAAAGGCAGCCGAGAAAAATAAGAACGATCGACACGGCGCCCGCCAGCTCATCGCCCGACAGATGCGCCCAGTTTTCGAGCATGATGCGGATAAACTGCCCCACACAGCAGATGCCTCCGCCCACCATAAATGCGCGCAGACAATTATGAAAATGCTTGGTCGGCGCCGCAAACGAGCGCACATAGTCGAGATAGTTTTGGTTTTTTTGCCCGGCCGCTGGCTTTGCCTGCGCCTTTGCGCCGCCCTGTGCCATCAGCGCGCCCTCCCGTTCTTTTCCTCTTTCGGGGAAAATTTTTTGATAAATGTTTCGCGCTCTTCCCGCGAACGGATCCCTTCCGGGTCATAAACGCCGACCTTTTTCATACCTCCATTTTGCGCCGTATGCCGCTCTTTTATACTGAATATTATAAAAAACGCCCCGCATTTTTGCGGGGCGCAATCGTTTATAAAGTGAGGAACACGCCGCTGATAAGGATCGCCGCCATACAGACGGGCGCAATATAGCGGATCATGATCTTATAGTACATGCGATATCCCTTGCGGCGCATGCCGATCTCATCCATCAAAGTATTGGTATCGATAAAATATCCCGCAAGTATGCAGGTGCCGATCGCGACGAGCGGCATCAAAATACTGTTGGCGGCATAGTCGAAAATATCGAGCAGCGTTTTATCGCCGATATGGATGAAAGAGAGCGGGCCGAAGCCGAGGGAAGACAAGATACCCAGAACGAGCATGATCCCGAATACGACCAGGCACGCAGCCCATCGCTTCATGCGGCAATTTTCCCGAAGGACGGCGACGATGGCCTCCACCAGAGAAATGGACGAGGTGAGCGCGGCAAAGAGCACGAGCACAAAGAAGATCGCGCCGATCACCCTGCCGCCGAACATGCCGTTGAACATCTGCGGCAATACGACAAACATGAGGGAAGGGCCTGATTGGCTCATCGCCTGCTCTGCCGCGGCGCCGCCGCCCGTAACGGAAAAGATGGAGGGAATGACGATCAGCGTGGCAAAGATGGCGAACAGCGTATCGCATAGAGAAATCTGAATGCCCGAACTTTGAATGTTCGCATCCTTTTTCATATATGATCCGTATGTGATCATGATGCCCATGGCGAGCGACATGGAATAAAACAGCTGGCCGAGCGCGGCAAGCAGCGTTTCCGCACGGAAATCGGAAAAATCGGGCACGAAAAGTTTTTTGACCCCTTCCAATGCGCCCGGCTGGCAGCAGGCATAAACCGCGAGGAAAACGGCGAGCACCGCGAGAAGCGGCATCAAAATTTTACTGACCCGTTCGATGCCCTTCTGCACGCCGAACACGACGACGAACACCGTCGCCGCGGCGAAGATCAAAAAGAAAACGATCGGTTCCCATGAGCCGGCCGTAAACGCCGTAAAATATTCTCCGGCAGAGGCGGGATCATTGAAAGAACCGGTATCCCCTATGGCAAACGCCCAAATATACTTGACGACCCATCCGCCGATGACGCAGTAATACGGCACGATGATGACGGGCACGACCAAGCACAAAAAGCCCAGCCATTTGAACTTTTTATTGAGCGCCGCGAACGCGCCGATGACGCCTTTACCCGTTTTGCGCCCGATCGCGATCTCTAAAATCAGCAGGCTGAACCCAAAAGTAACCGCCAAAACGACGTAGCACAGCAAAAACATGCCGCCGCCATACTTTGCCGCAAGATACGGAAAGCGCCAAAGGTTGCCCAGCCCGACAGCCGAACCTGCCGCGGCGAGCACGAAACCGAGTTTGCCCGTAAACCCGCCGTGCTTTTTGGCGGGCGCCTGCCCTTCCGCCGCAGCCGCACCTTCCGCCGGGACTTCCCCTGCGGATACGCCGGCGGGCGTCTGTTCTTCTTTCATCATAAACCTCTCATAGACTTTATTGGATCAAGCGGCGCGCCAAGGCGTCCCTTGCCTCTTTCTCTTCAGCCCGTGCCCCCTTGATCGGGCGGCGCCTGTTCTTCGATCAACTCTTTGACGGGAGAGGCGGCGGTCTCTTCCCCTGCCCCTCCGATCGTACCGGCGGCTTCCGCCGCCTTTACGTCCTTCATTTTCGGATACTTTTGAAAATATTTTTTCGTTTCCCGCGCGACCACGCCCGAAAGCAGGAAGAGCGCGATCAAATTGGGGATCGCCATCAGCCCGTTGAAAATATCCGCGATGTTCCAAACGGCAGCTACCGTCATGTACGGCCCTATCAATACGGCGAGGATATAGAGGGTGCGATAGAGATAAATGGCAGCCTTTCTTCTGCCCGCCACATATTCCAAACAGCGCTCGCCGTAAAAATTCCACCCGAGAATGGTGGTAAAGGCAAAAAAGATGAGGCAGACCATCAAAATGACCGGCCCTGCCGCGCCGAGCACGCCGGGAAGGCCCTGCGAAAACGCCTCCATCGTGACCGCGACGCCCTCGATCCCCTCCACTTTCCATGCGCCCGTAATGACGATGGCAAGCCCCGTCATGGTACAGACGATGAGGGTATCCAAAAAGGTACCCGTCATAGAAACGAGCCCCTGCCTGACCGGTTCCTTGGTCTTGGCGGCGGCCGCCGCGATGGGCGCGGATCCCAGCCCCGCCTCGTTGGAGAAGATGCCGCGCGCAATGCCCTTTTGCATGGCGACAAAAAAACTGCCCGCAATGCCGCCCGCGACCGCACGGGGATTAAAAGCGCCCACGACGATCTCGTAAAATGCCGAGGGGATCGCCGTGACGTTGGCGCCCAAAATGATCAGGCACACCGCGACATAGAGGATGACCATGAAGGGCACGACCATTTCCGACACCTTGGCGATGCGCTTGACGCCGCCGAGCAGCACCAACCCTACGACTACCGTTAAAAGAATGCCCGCGATGACGACCGCGAGGCTGTATTCGTTGCCGAACAGGGTAAACGTGGGCGCCTGCGTAAAGATATTGCCGACCGCGTCGGTAATGCTGTTGACCTGCGAAAAAGTGCCGATGCCGAAAAGTCCCACGCACATGCCGAGCACCGCAAAGATGACGGCGAGGGATTTCCAGCGATGCCCCAGGCCGTTTTCAATATAATAAAAAGGGCCGCCCAACGTATGCCCGTCCGCATATACTTTACGGTATTTGACCGCCAGCAGCCCTTCCGCATACTTTGTTGCCATGCCGAAAAAGGCGGCGATCCACATCCAAAAGAGCGCGCCCGGCCCGCCCGCCGTGATAGCGGTGGCAACGCCTACGATGTTGCCCGTGCCGATGGTAGCCGACAGCGCCGTGCACAGGGCGCCGAAGCTGGAAACTTCGCCCGCGCCCTCTTCCTTATGGAACATGTATTGAAAGGCGCGCCCCAGTTTGCGGATGGGAATGAACAGCAGACGCACGGACAGATAGATGCCCGCGCCGAGAATGAGCACGATGAGGGGGATGCCCCATACAAAATCGTCTACAGCTTGAATGATCTCGTCAAACGACATTTTTCTTTTGCCAAAAAAGAAGGCCGCCCGAAAGCGACCGAGGGATAAAAAAACCGCTCTGTCCTCTTTGCCTGAGAGATCGCCGCGAACATCTCGCGGGTTACACCTTCGGCGCCGTTTTTTGGTCTCTCCAGAGTAATTTACGACTATAGTATAAAGTAAAAAAGCGCCCTTGTCAACCTAATATGCCCCCGCACGCCATAATTTGCGGAATATGCGCGGAAAGACCTGCTTTTATCATAAAACTTATTCTATCTTGCCTTCCCCCCCTCGGGGGAAGGTGGACGCGCAGCGGACGGATGAGGGGGCATTCATAATTCCCGCCATTATAGATTCTTTTACACAAACCCCTCATCAGTCACCTTCGGCGACAGCTCCCTCCCCAAGGGGAAGCCTTTATTTTTGCGCATCGGCATAAGCCTATACTGAACCCCCGGATTATCTGGGGGGTTTCTTTATAAAAAAAGAGGTCGATCCGACCTCTTTTAATTTTTATTTACAATTTTACTTAGTTTGTACGGAATCAAATAGTTCGGCGGGTTCAATCTGTAAAACTTCGCAAATTTTTAGTATCATTTTCAGACTTATATTGATTTTGCCGTTTTCTACTTTATAAATATAACTTGCGTCTTTACCTATTCTTAAACTCAATTCATAGGCAGATAAATTAACTTTTATTCTTGCTCTTGCCAAATTAATACCAAATTCTTCAAATTTCATATTTATAGTTTAGCCGAAAAAACTTCTTGACTAATTGACTGATACGCCATATAATAGAATTATAGTCAATTAAGGAGTTACTATGAGCCTTCAACAGGAAATATGGGCCATCCTTGCCTCTGATACGATCGATAAAATTATTTTAGAAAGATTCTTGATAAAAGCCATCCCCCAAAATCGGCGCATCCCTTATGAACAATTAGAAAGATTGACACAAATAAAAGTAAAGCAAAAACATAATTTACTTGAAAGCAAGCTGTTTAAAATACACGAAAATTGCATTGAAATTGCCGAAAACGAGCGGCTGTTGACAGAGAACGCGAACGGGTATATTAAAGCATTAATTAAAAAGTATGTTATACCCTCCCGATTTACAGGCTGCGAAGAATTACACGGCATTGCAGGTCTATTTGACGAACAAAATTATACTAATGCTGAAAAAAATTTTATAGATTTTATATTTCAACACTTTATCGGCCTTGCAGACATTGAGTTGCGTCCTGAAAGTGCGCTGACGCTTGAATCCAAAAGAGTATTACTCCATTTCAATTTAGCAACGAACAGCCGATTCTGCCATTTTTCCAAAAACGTATACAATGCCATTCTGCAAGGGAAACTTCATGCAGGAGACAATCTTAGATGGTATATCGATAAATCATATAAAAATAATTATGAACAGGAAATAGAAGAAAGATTAAAATCGAGCGCGGAGTACGATTATTTTTTTGACGAAAAAGCAAACTTGCGCTGCGATTTAGTAACGAATCAAAATACTTTTGTCAAAAACATACTTAATACGGTCATTTCGGAATTGAGCAACTTTGCCGTAAAAATATTGCTATTCGTTAAACTGCAAAACAGATTCTCTATTCTGATCAGAGATAAAGTTTTCGATACATTTGACTAAGAAAAAACCTCGGTTGTAGGAAGATTTTTATAATTTTTTTGAAATCTGCATTTTTTGTGCCTTGCAGCGCAAGAATACTCCCGCGTTACTCGCATGCCTTACATCTTTGCCTTCCCCCGCCGGGGGAAGGGGACCGCTTGCGGTGGATGAGGGGCTATACTTCCCTCTCCCCTCATCAGTCACCTTCGGCGACAGCTTCCCCCCAAGGGGAAGCCTATTTGTTAGTCAAATGATTAGTCACCTTTTGCGACATTCCCAAACGGAAGCCTATTTGTTAGCCAAATAATTAGTCACCTTTTGTGACATCACCAAGGGAAAGCCTTTGGTTCGCTCATCGGCATTCGCCTCCTCTACCCCCGGCGACTATCGCGGATGCCTTCACAAAAACCGCGCCGCCGAAGCAGTTTTCGGCGGCGCGGTTTCAAATTTTATAAACGTAATGCGGTTTAATGTTGTTATCCCAATTTTTCCTTCATTTCGGAAACGATGCGGCTTTCGATGCGAGAAATTTGCACCTGCGAAACGCCGATAACTTCGGCGACTTCGCTCTGCGTCATGTCGCGGAAATATCTTAAAAAAATGATCTTTCTTTCCCGCTCGGGCAATTCGGCGATGGCGCTTTTCAGCTGCAGCTTTTCGATCCAATCATCCTGATCGTCTAACGCGGGCAGCTTTTCTAAAAGTTCGCGGGAATCTTCGTCTTTATAGTCTCCGCGGTCATAAATCGATACGGGCATGCGGGAAGAGCCGAGGATGAACACCGCTTCGCTCTCTTCCACGCCGAATTGTTCCGCGATCTGTTTGACGGTGGGCGGGCGGCCGTATTTGAGCGCATAATCTTCAATATAGGCATTCATCTTTTTTGCCGTATATTTGATGGCGCGCGAAACTTTTACGGAACCGTCGTCGCGCATAAAGCGCTTGATCTCTCCCGCGATCATAGGTACGGCATAGGTAGAAAACTTTACGCCGTAACGCTCGTCAAAGCCCTGTATGGCCTTCAGAAGCCCGAGACCCGCCAATTGGAACAAGTCGTCGAATTCGACCCCCTTGCCCAAATATCGCTTGACTATGCTCTTTAACAGAGAGGTGTTGTTCTGCAAGAGCGCCTCTTTGGCGGATTCGTCGCCCTGTTTGGCGGCGCGGATGTAGTTGTAGGTTTCTTCGTCACTCAGCATTGGCCACTTCCGAACTCTTATTGCGTCCGAAATATTTAGACATGCGCACGCAGGTGCCGCCGCCCTTTTCCGACTGTACGGCAAAATCAGACATAAACGTCTGCATGATGGTAAAGCCCATTCCCGAACGCTCCTCCCCTTCCGACGTGGTGTAAAAGGGCTCGAGCGCCTTGGCGACGTCTTCGATGCCCCTGCCCGAATCGGAAATGCGGATATGTACGGCGTCGCCCTCCGTTTCGCACTCGATGCAGATCTTCCCCTGCATGCCGCGATAGGCGTGCACGATGCAGTTTGTGACCGCCTCGCTGACGGCGGTTTTTACGTCGGAAAGCTCATCGAGGGAGGGATCGAGCGCCAGGCAGAATGCCGCCACCGCGTTGCGCGCGAACGGCTCGTTTTCGGAAAGGGCGGTAAATTCTAATTTCATATAATTGTTCATGGCTTTTTTGCTCCTCTAAATTTTGGGAATAAGCGTATAGATCCCGCTTACGGACAGAACCTTATCCGCCGCGGCGCCCACGCTCCTCACAAAAAGGGGCGTAGAATATCGTTTGAGTTTTTTATATCTGCCGATCAGAAAGCCGATCGCCGTCGAATCCATAAAGCGCACTTCGGCCAAGTCGATGACCACCTGCCCCACGCCCGCGTGGGCGTCCAGCTCTCTGTCGACGCGCGCCCTGACGGCGGGCGCATTGTATTCATCCAGCTCGCCGGAAAGATATATGTACAGCGTATCCGCCGTTCCTTTGACTGCAATATCCATCACGTTTTTGCCCTCCCGAAGCGTACGCCTCGGCGAATTTTTCATATAAAAAGAATAACACCGGCGGCTGTAAAGATTTTGCGACAAATACGCACAAGCTGTAAAGTTTTGTCGAAAACGGAAGGCGGCGCATATGCAGAAAAAAATGCGAAAAACTCTTAAAAATCATCAAAAAACAGTTGACTTTTTTCCCTGTATATTATAAAATAATCAAGCGTTGTGATTGAGACAATGTAACCCGTATGCGGGGGCCTTTAGCTCAGTTGGTTAGAGCGGTCGGCTCATAACCGATTGGTCCGCGGTTCGAGTCCGTGAAGGCCCACCATCCTTTTTTAATTATTTGGCCCGGTAGTTCAGTTGGTTAGAACGCCAGCCTGTCACGCTGGAGGTCGACGGTTCGAGACCGTTCCGGGTCGCCACTCTTTACGAGAAGGCCTGTTTGATAGCATATGAGGGCTGCCAAGCAGGCTTTAAAATGCCTCGGTAGCTCAGTCGGTAGAGCAAGGGACTGAAAATCCCTGTGTCGGTGGTTCGATTCCGCCCCGAGGCACC
>CAJFGA010000032.1 GCA_904374385.1 uncultured Clostridia bacterium
CCCTGCCCGATGCGGATGGGGCCGGACCCGATGACGATAATGCGCTTTTTCGTGCTTTGCTTTATAAACGGCGTCGCCTCGTCGTGTTCATATTCGTCATAAGTCGAATAGAAATACGGCGTTTCGGCTGAAAATTCCGCCGCACAGGTATCGACCATCTTATAAACCGCTTTTCTATGATAAGGGATTTTTTGTCCGGAAAGTCTTTCCAGCTCTTTATCCGGATAACCGAGGCGCTTCCCTTCATCGTACAAAGCGCGCGTCAGTTTCTCACTCGCAAGGCGCTCTTCAAATTTGACAAGATTGTCCAATTTGTGAATAAACCAACGGTCGATCTTAGTGATCGAAAAGATCTCATCGACGGAGATCCCCGCTTTTAACGCAGCAAAAACGGTAAACAGCCGCTCATCGGAGAGCTTTTTCAATTCTTCACGCAGATCCTTTCCCTCATACTTATCGAGATTGAGAGAGGAAAGGGAGATCTCAGCACCCCGCACAGCCTTCATGATCGCCATTTCAAAGGACGTACCGATCGACATGACCTCGCCCGTCGCTTTCATGCGCGTACCGAGTTCACGTTTGGCATACAAAAATTTATCGAAAGGCCATTTGGGAAGTTTGACGACCACATAATCGAGCGTCGGCTCAAAACAAGCGAACGTCTTGCCGGTTACATCGTTTTTAATTTCGTCGAGAGTATATCCGAGCGCAATTTTTGTAGATACTTTTGCAATGGGATAGCCCGTCGCTTTAGACGCAAGCGCCGAGGAGCGGGAAACCCTCGGATTGACTTCAATTACGGAATATTCAAACGAATCCGGATTGAGCGCAAACTGACAGTTGCAGCCGCCCTCGATGCCCAACTCTGTAATGATCTTTAAAGATGCACTGCGGAGCATCTGATATTCTTTGTCCGCGAGCGTCAACGCTGGCGCAACGACGATAGAGTCACCCGTATGAATGCCTACGGGGTCAAAATTTTCCATCGAGCAGACCGTAATCACATTGCCGTGGCTGTCGCGCAGCACTTCGAATTCGATCTCTTTCCATCCGTAAATATATTTTTCGACCAGTACCTGCGTAATGGGCGAAAGCATCAAACCGTTGTGCGAAATGGAACGGAGTTCCTCTTCATTATAAGCGACGCCGCCGCCCGCGCCGCCCAATGTAAACGCAGGACGTATGATGACGGGATAACCGATCTTTTCGGCGACCGCAACGCATTCTTCTACCGTATAAGCGATATCGGAAGGAACGACCGGCTGCCCGATCTTTTGCATCGTCTCTTTGAACAGTTCCCTATCCTCTGCGCGGTCGATGGCATCGACGTTCGTACCGATCAGCTTTACGCCCCACTGATCGAGAAACCCTTCCTTTGCGAGTTGACAGCCGATGGTCAATCCCGTCTGCCCGCCGAGGGAGGCGAGCAAACTGTCCGGGCGCTCCTTTTTGATGATGCGCTTGATCGATTCCAGCGTAAGAGGTTCGAGATAAATTTCATCCGCGAGCGCCTTATCGGTCATGATGGTAGCGGGGTTTGAATTGCACAGCACGACATTGACGCCCGCATCTTTGAGCACGCGGCAAGCCTGCGCGCCCGCATAGTCAAATTCGGCAGCCTGTCCGATGACTATGGGGCCGGAACCTATGACGAGCACTTTTTTGATATCGCTTCTTTTAGGCATTCTTCTTTCCTCCGTCCATCATGTTCATAAACCTGTCAAACAGATCGCGCGCGTCGAGAGGCCCGGCGCATGCTTCGGGATGAAACTGCACCGTAAAAGCGTTTAAGTCGGGATATTCCACACCTTCGCATGTATTGTCGTTGGCATTTACAAAGCTGAGCCTGCCTACATTTTTAATGGAATCCGCAAGCACCTCGTATCCATGGTTTTGGCTGGATATATATACGGTACCCGTCTTCAGCTCTTTTACCGGCTGATTTGCGCCGCGGTGCCCGTATTTCATTTTTTTTGTTTTGCCGCCCATCGCCAGCGCAAAGAGCTGATGTCCCAGGCAAATGCCGAAAACAGGAAGTTTTCCCGCGAGCCTTTTAATATTCTCGATGATTCCCGTATTTTCAGCCGGATCGCCGGGGCCGTTTGTCAACATCACGCCGTCCGGTGCGAGCGCGAGGATCTCCTCTGCCGTATATCCGGCGGGCACGCGGATGACGTCGCACCCGCGCTTGACCAGTTCTCTGACTATATTTTCCTTCACACCGAAATCCCACAGCACAACTTTGCGCTTGCTGTCGTCCGCCTTGTAATCGATGCGCTCTTTACAGGTACACTGCATAACGGCATCGCGAATTGAAAATTTTTCGATCTGCTCGAAATCTGCGCAAGGTTTGGAAGAAATGACAGCGTTCATGACGCCCGCTTCCCGTACGGTCTTGGTAAGTTCACGCGTATCGATCCCGTAAACGCCGACGATGCCGTTTTCTTTCAGATAATCTTCCACCGTGCCCTCGCACCGAAAATTGGAGGGCTGCTCGCAAAATTCGCGGACAATATATCCGGTAAGATACGGCCTTTTGCTTTCACGATCTGCGGGGATCATACCGTAATTGCCGATCAGCGGAAATGTCTGAATTACGATTTGGCCGTAATAACTCGGGTCTGTGAGCGTTTCGATATACCCCGTCATCCCCGTGGTAAAAACGAGCTCTCCGAGCACATCGCCTCTCGCGCCGAACCGTTTTCCTTCAAAGACCTGCCCGTTTTGCAAGGTCAGATATACTTTTTCTTCCTTCATATGCACCCATCCCGTAATTGTATTTATTTGAGTAATTTTACGAGCACCGCTTTCTGTGCGTGCAGCCTATTCTCCGCTTCATCGAAAATTTCCTGCGCATGCGCTTCGAAGACGGCGTCCGTGATCTCTTCCCCGCGGTGTGCGGGAAGGCAGTGCAGTACGAGCGCATCCGGCTTTGCAAGCGACATGACCTTTTGATCGACACAATAATTTTTGAATACCTTTTCCCTTTCTGCCTTTTCCGCCTCCTGCCCCATCGATGCCCATACGTCCGTATAGACGGCATCCGCATCCCTTGCAGCGGCTGCAATATCACTCGTCACGAGCAAATTTCCGTTCTTCTCTGCCCAGTCACACACATCCCTATCGGGGCGGTAGCCGTCGGGGCAGGCGATCGCCACATCCATGCCCATCTTGATGCCGCCGACAATGAGAGAATTGGCCATGTTGTTGCCGTCCCCGATAAAACAGAGTTTTAAACCTTTGAAGCTGCCCTTATATTCACGGATCGTCATCAAATCTGCCAATACCTGACAGGGATGGCAGTAGTCAGTCAGCCCGTTGATGATGGGAATCGAACCGTATTGCGCCAGTTCCTCGACGTCCGACTGCTTAAAAGTACGGATCATGATCCCGTCGAGATAGCGGGAAAGCACGCGCACCGTATCCTTGATAGGTTCCCCTCTGCCGATCTGCAGATCATTGCCCGAAAGAAAGAGCGCATTGCCGCCCAATTCATTCATCCCCACTTCAAAGCTGACGCGGGTACGCGTAGACGATTTCTGAAAAATCATGCCGAGCTGTTTCCCTTTCAAGTGATGGTGCTCGATATTGTTTTTACGCTCGTATTTGAGCTGGTCTGCAAGATTCAGAATGGATAAAATTTCTTCGGCTGTCAGATCCGCCAATTTCAATAGATGTTTCATTCGGACAATACCTCGTTCAATATTTTAAGACCTGCGTCTATTTCGCCTTTTTTGATCGTCAAAGGAGGCAAAAGGCGCAGTTTGTTTTTTGCCGTCAATACGATCAATCCCCGTTCCAAACATTTTTCGGCAACTTCACGCGCATTTTTGGCAATCTCAATGCCGACCATCAACCCGAGTCCGCTCACGCCGAGTACGTTTGGCATACGCCCGACGTACGTCCGCAGATAAGCGCTTTTGCCCTGTACCTCAAGGAGCAGTTTCTCGTCGATGCGCGACAGGATGCTCAAAGCGCCCGCGCACGCGACGGGATTTCCGCCGAACGTCGAGCCGTGGTCGCCCGCCGTCAAGGTGTGCTCGCATTTTTCAAAAAACATCGTCGCACCCAGCGGCAATCCTCCCGCAAGCCCTTTCGCCGTAGTGACGATATCGGGCAAAATGCCGTACTGCATATAGGCGTACAGGCTGCCTGTCCGGCCGTTGCCCGTCTGCACCTCGTCTATGACGAGCAAAACATCCTTCTCCTTGCAATACTTTTCGATCTTTTTGACCTCTGTGACGTCCAGCGCATTGACGCCGCCTTCACCTTGCACCAGTTCGAGCATGACCGCGCAAGTACCCCGCCCGCATTCTTTTTTGACCCCTTCAAAGGTCAGATCGGCATATGAAAATCCGTCAAGGAAAGGCATAAAATATCGATGCAGCGAATCCTGCCCCGTCGCAGACAGCGTCGCCATCGTCCTGCCGTGAAAAGAATTTTTCAGCGTGACGATATGATAACGCCCCTCGCCGTACTTATCGAAAGAATATTTCCTCGCCGCCTTGATGGCGCATTCGTTTGCCTCCGCGCCCGAATTTGAGAAAAATACTTTTTTTGCCCCCGTTTTTTTACAGAGCAACTCCGCCAGTTCCGCCTGCGGCTGCGTATAATAATGATTGGACGCGTGCTGCACTTTATTGATTTGTGCGATGACCGCGTCTTTCCAAATTCTGTCATTTACGCCGAAAGAATTGACGGCAATGCCGCTGCCGAAGTCGATGTATTCTTTCCCGTCCTCCGCGCGAAGAGTCGCCCCTTCTCCTTCATAGATCTCCGCCGAAAAGCGGCTGTACGTATTGGCTATGAATGTTTTGTCTTTTTCTTGCAGTTCCTTAAAATCCATATTACACCTATTTTATCTATTCTACCATAAACCGCGTCTAAAAGCAATTTTTTGCGGAAAAATTTTATAAGAAGTTTTCCCCAAAAAAAGAGACCGATTTAAAAATCAGTCTCCGTTGATGAACATCGTTCCGATGCCGCTGTCTGAAAGCGTTTCTACCAAAATGGAATGGGACACCCTTCCGTCGATGATAAAGACCTTCTTTACCCCACGGCGGATCGCCTCTTTACAGCAATCTATTTTCGGGATCATTCCTCCGGAAATAATCCCCTGCTTGATCAGCGAAGGAATATCGCTTACATAAATTTTAGATATCAGGCTGCTCTCGTCGTCCTTATCGCGCAAAACCCCCTTCGTATCCGTCATAAGAATGAGGCTCTGTGCGCTGAGCGCCCCCGCGATCACAGCGGCTGCGGTATCCGCATTGACGTTATAAATATTGCCGTCATCGTCATAACCGACCGTAGAGATCACGGGAATATAGCCGAGCGCCAAAGCGTCGGTGATGACCTTCGCATCGATATGCACGATTTTGCCGACGTAACCGAGTTTTTCGTCTTGCATCTCGCACTTCATCATGTGTCCGTCCATGCCGCAAAGCCCGATACTGCGCCCTCCGAAATGTTCAATCCGATCCACGAGCGACTTGTTGATCTTGCCGGCAAGAACCATGCGCACGATTTCAGCCGTCTCTTTATCTGTATAGCGAAGACCATCGATAAATTTAGACTCCTTGCCCGTCTTTTTGAGCATTTCCGAAATTTCCGGACCTCCGCCGTGTACGAGGACGACTTTAACGCCGATCAAATTTAAAAGCACGATGTCGCGCATGACAGAATTTTTCAATTCCTCGTTGATCATCGCGTTGCCGCCGTATTTGACGACGACCACTTTTCCGTTATAGTCTTGTATATAAGGCAACGCTTCTGCCAAAATATGCGCACGAAGCTGTTTGTCATTGATATTATCCATGTTTTTTCCTTTTCAATAACCGCTGATAAAATTCTTTCTTATGTTCTGTAATCGCCATTGATCTTGACATAGTCGTATGTCAGGTCACATCCCCAAGCCGTCGCCCGATAATTGCCTTCGTGGAGCATGACATCGATAACGATCTCTTTTTCCGAAAGAACCTGCTTAGCGAAGTCTTCCGAAAAAGGCACGGCGCTGCCTTGGCGATAGGCGGGAAGGGTTCCCGCCGCAGAGCGGAAATCCACGTCGATCTTGGCAGGATCCAGTTTTGCGCCCGCATATCCGAGCGCACACATCACGCGCCCGCCGTTTGCATCCGCACCGAAGATCATCGCCTTGACCAAATTAGAATTCACGACGGATTTCGCTGCGAGGCGTGCGTCCTTCTTGCTTCTGGCGCCGTGTACGCGGCACTCGATCAATCTCGTCGCGCCTTCTCCGTCCGCCGCGAGCTGCCGGCACATTTCTGTCGTGACAGCGTGCAAAGCCCTGCAGAATTTTTTGTAATCGCCGTTTGCTTCGGTGATCTCATTATTCCCCGCCAGCCCCGAGGCGAGGATACATAACGTATCGTTGGTAGAAGTATCGCGATCGACGGACAGCATATTCAAGGAATCTTTCACATCTGCCGAAATCGCTTTTTGCAACATTTGAGGAGAGATCGCGACATCCGTCGTCAAAAACATGAGCATCGTCGCCATATTGGGACAAATCATGCCGACCCCTTTGCATATGACGCCGAGCGTACAAGTTTTGCCGCCCAAAGTAAAAGAGACAGCCATCTCCTTTTTTACGGTATCCGTCGTCATGATCGCTTCCGCCGCAAATGAACTGTGATCCGCATCGGCAGACAGCCCTTCCGCAAGCTGTGCCATCCCGCCGGCAATCGGCTCGATGGAAAGGGTCAGCCCGATGACACCCGTGGACGCAACGACGACGTCATTTTCCGAAACTCCCGTATATTTTTCTACGAGCGAACACATTTCCTCGGCTATGGCAACGCCGTTCTCATTGCAGGTATTCGCATTGCCGCTGTTGCATATGATCGCCTGCGCATACCCATCCGCAACGTGGCGCTGGGTAACGAGGATCGGCGCGCCCTTGACAAGATTTTGCGTATAAACGCAAGCGGCAGCACAGCGCACGTCGCTTACGATAAGAGATAAATCCCTCTTGCTTTTATTTTTTCTGATACCGCAATGCACGCCGTTTGCTTTAAATCCCTTCGCGGCACAAACACCGCCGTTTATTCTTTCCATTTTATCCACCTCAAAACCTTCATATCAGCGAAAGACTCTCATCCAATCCGAGCATAATATTCATGCACTGTACAGCCGCGCCGGACGCCCCCTTGCCGAGGTTGTCGAATACCGAGGCCAGCACGATACGATCATCATTGCCGTCGATATAAATTTCCATTTGATTCGTTCCGACCAGTGTATTGGCTGGAAGATATGCCTTGGTTTCTTTTGCAACATTAATAAAACCATGCGAGGCATAGTACTCTTCAAAATACTGCCTTAGCTCGTTTACAGAGAGTTTTTTTTGCATCAGCCGAGAATAAATCGGCACCGTAACACACATTCCGCTGTAATAGTCGGAAACGATCGGATTAAAGATCGGCTTTTCGTCCAAACCGCAAACAAATTGCATTTCGGGAAGGTGTTTATGATTTTGAGACAGTCCATATTGGCGCGGGCTATCCAATTCTGCACTCCTGCTTTCCCCTTCATACTCGGCGATCATCTTTTTTCCACCGCCGCTATAACCTGTCACGGAGTGGCAGACAAATGGATAATCCCGCCCGACCAAGCCGCCGGCGATCAGCGGATAGACAAGCGAAATAAAGCCGCTCGCATGGCATCCCGGCACCGCTATTCGATTTGAATTTTTTATTCTGCCCTCATGCGTCTTTGAAAGTTCCGGAAAACCATACGCCCATGCGGGATCTGTACGATGCGCCGTAGACGCATCGATGACCTTGACCCTGTCATTTTCGATCAGCGATACCGATTCCCGCGCGGCAGCGTCAGGCAAGCATAGAAAGACGACGTCTGCCCTATTAAGGCATTCCTTTCTTGCCGCCGCATCCTTGCGCCTCTCTTCGGGAAGGGTCTCCACCACAACGTCATCGCGCTTTGCCATCCGCTCAAATATCTTTAGGCCCGTCGTCCCTTCTTTTCCGTCAATAAAAACCTTAACCATCTTTTTGCCCAACAGTATGCAGGCGCCCCGAAAACGAAGCGCCCCCATTCCCTACATTATTTCAGTTTTTTCTGATCGAGCAACGCCTTTACCTTAATGGGAAGCCCGAACAAATTGATAAATCCTTCTGCGTCATGCTGGTTATAGACGTCTTCCTCGCCGAAAGTTGCGATTTCTTCACTGTACAGCGAATGCTCGCTCTTGACGCCCGCATTGATTATATTGCCCTTATAAACTTTGAGCTTTACCGTACCGCTGACATTTTCCTGCGTTTTATCGACAAAAGCGGAAAGCGCCTCGCGCAAAGGCGTGAACCATTGACCGTTGTAAACCAAATCCGCAAATTTAATCGCAACATGTTGTTTAAAATGCTGCGTTTCTTTATCGAGGCAGATGCTCTCCAAAATTTCATGTGCGGCGTATAAAATCGTGCCGCCGGGCGTTTCGTATACGCCGCGGCTCTTCATGCCGACCAAACGATTTTCGACAAGGTCAGCGATCCCGACACCGTTCGCGCCGCCGATTTTGTTGAGCGTTTCGATGATTTCAACCGAATCCATCTTTTTCCCGTCAACCGCAACGGGAATCCCCTTTTCAAATGTAAGAGTAAGATATGTCGGTTTGTCGGGCGCTTTTTCGGGAGAGACGCCGAGCTCTAAGATCTTATCATACTGCGGCTCGTTGGCAGGATCCTCGAGATCCATTCCCTCGTGCGAAAGATGCCATAGATTTTTATCTTTCGAATAATTGGTTTCACGCGTGATTTTGAGGGGGATGTTATGTGCTTCCGCATAATCGATCTCTTCGTCACGGCTCTTAATATTCCATATACGCCACGGTGCTATAATAGTCATCTCTGGCGCAAACGCCTTGATCGTCAATTCGAAACGGACTTGGTCGTTGCCCTTGCCCGTACAGCCGTGACAGATCGCATCGGCGCCCTCTTTTTTAGCGATCTCGACAATGCGCTTGGCTATGACCGGGCGCGCGAAAGAGGTTCCGAGCAAATATTTATTTTCATACACTGCCCCCGCTTTGAGGGTAGGATAAATATAGTCCTCGATAAATTCTTTGCGAAGATCTTCAATATACAGCTTTGAAGCGCCTGTTTTAAGCGCTTTTTCTTCCAAACCCTCCAATTCGCTTTCCTGCCCAACATCCGCCGAAACGGCAATGACTTCACAATTATCATAGTTTTCTTTGAGCCAAGGAATAATGATGGACGTATCCAATCCGCCCGAATATGCAAGAACAACTTTTTTAATTTTCTTTTCCATTTTCTTCTATCCTCTGCATGAAACTGCATTGATTATACAATGATTGCGCGATTTAGTCAAGCGTTTCGACATGATAAAATTAAAATATTCAAAAAAATCACAATATTTTTGCATATTGTTTATATTTATGCATAAAAACACGAAGTTTTATGAATATTCTAAAAAAATCGTATAATTATGCATCGCGCTTTAATCCGCCTCGATCTGGGGAAAAAAGGCAGCCACATCGTCCAACGTGAATTGATTTTGGCGGAAACGATCAAACGGTACCCGGCGAAGGAGCAAAAACCTCTCCCTTTCGCCGTTTTTTATAAAACAGAGAATGATTTTTGTCTTATCATACAGCGCCTTCTCCAAATTTTCCGGAGAAAACGTATAAGCCCCGCCCTTTACTTTGATATTGATCACGCCGCCCGCAAAGGAAAGATCGTAGACGATGGAATATTTCACTCTGCTCAAATACAACACGAGCGCCACGATAAAACAGACGATACATGCGCCCGCAGCGATCAGCCACAACGCCGAAACCGCTACCGCATTGACAATAAACGTCATGGCCAAAGCCAAAAGCACAATACTTGCGAACACAAAAAATTTTTTGATTTTCTTGATAAAAGCGAGTACATCCGGCTTCATATTCTTCCCTCTCGTACATATGCTCAGCGATATAACAGCGTCAAAAACGCGTATTCCTTCAGTCTCTTTTTTCTCGATGCATAATCGGGCAATATTTTCTTCACTTCCGCCCAAAAGGCAGAAGAATGGTTCATGTGCTTGAGGTGGCACAGCTCATGCACGAGTACATAGTCCTGCAAATCCGGCGGCAGCATAGACAGCCGCCAATTGAGACGGATGCGCTTATTTGCGTCGCAACATCCCCAGCGCGCCTTAAAATCCCTTACGGACACATCTTCCGGACAGCCCCCGACCGTACGCGCCAGCAAAGCCGTCTTCTCCACCAAAAGAAAAGATCGCATTTTCTTAAAAAAATTCTGCGCACTCTTCAGTTCTTTTAAATAGACGACGCCGTCTTTTTCAAAATTGCCCTTGCTTCCCAACACAAGCGGCTTTTCGACGCCGTCCAGCAAGACCGTTTTCCCTTCGCGCACACCGGCAAATCGATTTGCCGCGCCATTATATTCTGCAAGTTTTTTGCGGATCCATGCAGCATGCTCTTTGACAAATCCATTTATCCTTTCATCATTCATTCCGATCGGCGCGCGCACTATGACCCTTTCTTGCTGCACTGTAATTGAAATTGTTTTTCTGCGGCTTTTTAAAACCGTATAATTTATGCCTTCAACCAAAGCACACCTGCGCAGCCACGACCGTTTCCGACCCGTTTTTTATGCCCTCTACGGCAAATTTCCCGGGCGACATTTCAAATCTGTAAAAATCGAGAACATCGCCTTCATGGCTCTGCTTTACATAGTGAATCTGAAAATTCCTCAGGGTCCACTCTTTCAATTCGCGCACCGAAAAACAATTAAAAATATAATCGGCATATTTAATATTGTTTACATGGTAATTGAGATCATATTCCGAATTGGCAATCTTCAACGAAAAGTCCGGAGTTCCTTTCGCCATAGATACCGGTTCCATCCACGCCGCCTCGGCCGCATGCTCTTCTATAAAAGAATCGATGCCGCACGGAATGCGTGATGCCGGTACGATCCTGCTCTGTCCGTTAAGGATACACCAGCGCGAAAAGGCACCGATCAAGCGCTCCCCCGAAAGGCTTTGCACTGAAAAACTCCGTTCAAAAATGGCTTTATTGGGCGAATGCGGCCAAGTTAACACCTCGATTTTTTCATTAAAAACGGGTTTGCGCAATACTTCCACATAAATTTTAGACAGGATCCAAAACATTCCGTCTTTGCGAAGAACCGAATCGCCAAAGCCGATACGTTCCGCATGTTCCGCAGCGCTTTCTTGAAAAAGAGCTAAAATTGCGGAGGGCTTGATCTCCTGTTTAAAATCCGTTTCGAAATTTTTTATTGTACACTCCGACCGCAAACTGTTCAAGGCTTCATTCATCTGCCATACTTCCATTTCTTTGCTTTTATTTATTTTACAATAAACGCCCTCAAAAGTCTACTTTTTGGGGCACAAATATCCTAAATACCGTAAAATCCTGTAAGTAAATGGATTATACCTGACATAATACTTCGCAAAAATGCAACGTTTTTGGGCAAATTTAAAAATCTTCTTGACACAATTTGTCGAATATTGTATAATACTGTCAATAAGGAGGCGTAATATAATGGATCCTACGAATGAACACGAAAACACCTCCGCCATCAGCAGCGATTTGATCCGCGGACACATCAATACGATCATTTTAAGAACGCTCTATGATGGCGACAAATACGGATACGAAATTATTAACGAAATCGAGGAAAAGAGCAAGGGGCAATATTCTCTGAAACAGCCGACCCTATACAGTGCGTTAAAACGCCTGGAGGGCCAGGACTACGTCACATCTTATTGGGGCGGCGTTTCCAACGGCGGACGAAGAAAATATTTTCAAATTACCGACAAGGGTAAAAAAGTCGTAGAGCAAAATCTTGCAGAGTGGGAGTATTCCCGCACCGTCATCGACAGCCTGATCTCGGAAAAGGATTTTGATTTCAGCAACCCGCCCCCCTCTGCCGTGGATTTTTCTCTTCTGAAAAAATCCACCACGCGCATTTCCACTTCGGGCGCGGATCTTGACCATGACGATATCGATCTCGGCACCTTCCAGCGTCCGCAGGCAGAAGATCAACCCGAACCTATTCATGAAAATGTAAAGGAGCCGGTACAGTCTCCCATCGCCGAGGCTGAAACCGCCGCTGATCCTTCCGCGGAAAAAATCGTATCTACGTTCCAAGAGGATGCCGTTTCTGAGGGCAGCGCGGAAGAATTGCAAAAGGCAGAAGAGCCTCCCGTTTCAGCGGCCGCGCAGACAGAGAGTACGAGCACACGCGTATCAGATGCTCCCGCCTTTGCCCGCACGGATGATACGGACGAAAACGGTGAACGTACGAAACCGTTCGGCGGCGCCCCTACTTGGGTCAACGAGGAGCAGAGGCGCATCCAGCATGAGAATTATCGCAATCTGGTCGGCGATGACGACGATGCCTCCTCTTTCTACTATGAACAAGTAACGAAAAATAATCGTACGGAAACCGCACGCGCCATTGCCGACTCACGTTCTTCCTCTACTTTCGAAAGCCCCTCTTACTATAGGGAAGACGCGTACGATGACGAACGCGCGAATTCATACCGTCAAAATTACGGAGCCTACGGCGAGGATGGCGACCAAGGGGACGCGTTCCTCGAAAACAGAGCCATTTCTTCCGAATTGCTCTATTCTAACCGCTCTCCTGCGGAACGCAATTATAAAGATCTCCTTTCCAGGCTGTATGACAACAGCGCGCGGCAAAGTTATTACCCGGATCCGGAAGAAAATTATTATCCGGAAGAGGAGTACCGGGAAGCGATTCAAGACTCCGCTCCCCCGCAGCAAGACCCTGCAGCGGCCCCGGCGGAAGAGTCAAAACAACCTGCCGAATTCAGCGAAGCGACGTCTGCAAGCAATGTGGAGTTTTATGATATGGAAGAACGCGCCGAAAGCGACGGTATCCGCATCATGACATCTAACGGCGCACGCAATCGCACGCCCGGCAAAGCGGTCGGCAACGTGTTTGACAAGGGCAGAACGCTGTTCATGAGCGCACTCTGCGTTTTTGTGATCGCACTCGTCGAATGCATCGTCAATCTCTGCATCCGCAACGTGATCCATTCGAACGTTGCCTATGTGATCATTCCTTTCTGCTGTGCATTTGTGATGTTCGGCATCTTCTTATTCCTCTATCTGCGCGGATTCGGCAAGAACAGCCGCAAGTCGCAGTCGCGCTCATATCTCTCCGCAAGTTTGATCCTGTTTGCCGATCTAGTCGTCATTATCTGTTTGATCGCTTGGATCCTTATTGCGAACTCTGCTACGGGCGTTACCTTTATTCAAATTTTAAAATATGGGATTCTCCCCTGCATCTTTATCTTCAACATTCCTCTGTTCGCTATTTTCTATAATTATTTCAGCAACAGACAATAATAACATATGATAAAACGGCTCGTTTCCGAATTCGGAAACGAGCCGTTTTATCATTTTTGAAACGTCAAAGCAACCCGCCGTTTCTTTGGCTGCCCCTTTGACACATTCTTAAAGATTTAAAAAATCTTTCCTATATTTAACCCCGAACAACTCGGCCAATGCCACCATTTCTTCATCCTTAATCGTATTGATGCGGGGCAGATGGGCCGTCAGCATATAGATCTGCGCCGCCTTTTCCACTGTTTCGATCAGTCCGAATGTTTCGTCCATCGTCTTGCCCGCGCCGTAAATGCCGTGCATTCCCCAAATAACGAGGCGGAATTCCTCCATCTTCTTTGCCGTCGCTTCCCCGATCGAATTCGTGCCGCACAGCATCCAAGGAAGGACGCCGACGCCGTCAGGGAATACAACAATGCATTCCGTGCACATCTCCCACAGCGTATGCGTAATCTTTTTTTCGTCCAATTCATGCACATAATTCATTGCGAGCGTATTGGTCGGATGCGAATGCATAACTACACGATTCTCCGGATCCACTTTCAAACGCGCCATATGGCTCATCAGGTGGGCCGGAAGCTCAGAGGTAAATTTTCCGCCGTCTTTATATCCCCACAAAAGTTCCGCCGTCGTGCCATCCCCTTTGATGCGGATAATGCCGAGATTGGTTTCAGGATCCTTTTCAACATTCTTGAAATATTTGCCCGTGCCCGTCACAATGAAAATCTTGCCGATCAGGGCTTTTGCGTCAAATCCCGTGGGGATCTCGCGGATCACTTTGGATAGATCGAGATATTCGGCGACCTCTTTTTCATCCAGCAGATAAGAGATATTGCCGCCGTTCCGTTCGTCCCAGCCGAGGCGGTACATGTTTGCCGTCGTCGCGCACATTTCCCTGACAAAGGGTGCCTCAAAAATGTTCTTCATATCACATTCTCTCCTTTAAAACTTTTTTCTCGTATACACGCACTAGTTCAAACCAATCGCTGCCCGCAAAATGATTGCGCCGCAGATATTCCTCCCATACATCGCCGTACGGGAGCATCTTCAATTCTTCCTGCACCACCATCTGCTCTGTAAAATTCGCATCGTCCTGCATTTTTCTCAGAGCGTCGTGCGGCTGTAAAAGCGCAAACAGCAACGCTTTATCCATATTTCTTTCCCCTACGACCCATGCAGAAATGCGGTTGATACTCGCATCAAAATAATCAAGTCCGATCATCACTTTGTCCGTTGCTCCGTTTCGGACGATCTCTTTGCAGATCTCTTTCAGTTCATCCTCCAGCAAAACGACGTGATCGCTGTCCCAACGCACTCCGCGCGTCACATGCAGCGCCACCTGATCGTAGAAAGCCAAAAGCGACGGGATCTTATCGGACACGACTTCAGTCGGATGATAGTGACCGTTATCCAACAGACAGCTAATGCCCCGCGTAGCCGCATAATTCTGATAAAATTCATTGTTGCCGACCGTATAGCTCTCCACGCCGATCCCAAACACCTTGCTTTCAACGGCAACACGCACCTTTGTTTTATCATAAGCAATAGAAAGTATCTCATCCAACGAATCCCTAAGGCGCAAACGGGGCGTCAAACGATCCGCCGGCACATCTTTCAAGCCGTCCGGTACCCATATATTCACAAGGCTGTACGATCCCATTTCGTCCGCAAAATATTCGGCAATCTTTAAACATGCTTGGCAATGCCGAATCCAAAATTTGCGCACGTTTTCGTCCGGATGCGAAAGCGTCAATCCGTCCTTGACCATCGCATGGGAATAACAGGTCGGATTGAAATCTATGCCGTCCAAACCGATCTCTTTGGCAAATTTTACCCAAGGCGCAAAATGCTCGGGGCGATACGCATCGCGATCGACCTTCCCCGCGTCCTTACCCAAAATCGCATAGCTGGAATGTAAATTGAGCCGCTTTTTACCCGTCATAAGTGAAAAGGCGAGCTTTAAATCTTCCATCAGCTCTTCCGGCGTCCTTGCCCGCCCGGGATAATTACCCGTCGTTTGAATGCCGCCGCTTGCCGCGCCGGCACCGTCAAAGCCAATCACATCGTCACCCTGCCAACAATGTACCGAAATAGGAATGCCCGCCAATTTTTCGATCGCGGCGTCCGTGTCGACGCCGTATGCCGCGAACATCTCTTTCGCCTGTCCGTATCTGTCCATCAAAAGTTCCTCCCAAAATAATTTTATTGATAAGTGCGGAGCGGAAAGGAATTTTTAATACATTCCCGCCCCTCTTGCATATCGCTGAGTTCTCCGGCAGCAACCATCTGCACCAAAAGATTCCCGAGCGCCGTGGCCTCCGCCGGCCCGGCAATCACCTGCACCCCGGCGATCTCTGCCGTCCTCTCATTCAAAAACGAATCTTGGCTTCCGCCGCCGATAATATTGAGCGTTTCAAATTTTCTTTCAAATTTCGCCTCCATGGCCGAGAGAGCCTCTTTGTAGCACAGAGCGAGACTGTCATATATGCAGCGCAAAAGCTGCCCGTCCGTGAGCGCGCCCGCTCTCTCACGGACGGCCGAACACATGCTCTCCGGCGCAAGAAATACAGAATCGTTGCAATCCACGAACGTATCGCAAACACTTTCGCGCGCAAGTTTTTCTGCCTCGGCAAAATTTAAGCCCAATTCTTTTCTTGCCGATTGCAGCATCCAAAGCCCCATAATATTCTTTTGCCAGCGAAATGTAAAGCCGAGTCCGCCTTCGTTGGAAAAATTTTCAGTGCGGCTCGCCGCATCGGTATGTGCGGTCGGCTGTTCTAACCCTAAAAGAGACCAAGTGCCGCTGGAAATATACGGCGAACAAAAATCGCCGCGCAGCGGCGCCGCCAAAACGGCGCTCGCCGTATCATGCGTGGCACAGAGCACCGCCGTCATGTTGCAGCCCACCTCTTCCGCGATCTCTTTTTTCAATGCTCCCACAGCCGTACCCGGCTGTAAAATCTCTTTCTCAAATAGATGCGGCGGCAATCCGAGCGCTGCGATAATTTCCGCATCGTATACATGAGACTTCGTATTGACCAAACCCGTCGACGTCGCATTGGTATATTCGCATACCTTTCTGCCCGTCAATTTATACAAGAGATATTCGGGCAGCATCAAAAAGTCGGTCGCGCCCTCGAGCCTGCCGCCCTGCTGATCCGCATATAATTGATAGATCGTATTGAAAGGCTGAAATTGGATCCCCGTTTTTGCGTACAGCGCTTCGAAAGGCACAAGCGCGTGCATCTTACGGATCGCGTTTTCCGTCCTGCCGTCGCGGTAGGCATAGCAAGGATAGATCTCGTTTTCGCCCCGCATGAGCACATAATCGACCCCCCATGTATCGATGGAAAGGCTTTCGATCTGTCCGCACCGCTCGACTGCAGCGGCAATACCCTTCTTCACCTCTGTAAAGAGATTTTCCACATCCCAAATCAAATGTCCGTCTTTCGTCTTGCTGCCGTTCGGGAAGCGATATACTTCTTCCGTAACGATCTTTCCGTTTTCGATCCGTCCGACGATATGCCTCCCGCTGCTGGCGCCTATGTCGACGGCGAGAAATTGTTTCATTTCGTCTCCCCTCTTTTTTTCTTCATTATAGCAAAAATAAGGATATTAAACAATGACACTATTTAAGCAAAAAACTAACCATTGTTGACATATAAATTTTTTCTTGCTATAATAAGCGCATGGATAAAAAAATTATTGATAAATTGGTGCGCCTCTCCGAAGAGGAAAAACAAATTCTTCTCGGGCAAAAAGATATTCGCAAGGATGATTATACCCTTTCGGATAAATTTATCGTAAACAGCAAAAAATTGCTGAGCAGCAACAAACAGATCGATTTGAGATTGCATACCCGCTTTATCGACTTTCCCGAACACGGGCATGACTATATGGAATTTATGTACGTCTATGCGGGGCATGTCGCGCACGAAATCGGCGGAAAAAGAATCGATTTACAGAGCGGAGACATCCTTTTTCTCAACCGGCACATACGCCACAGTGTCTTGCGCGCGGAAAAAGATGACATTGGGATCAATTTTATTTTGTCGGACAGCTTTTTAAAGTATATCTTTCACAACGTACAGAACAACCCTATCATCAGCGCTTTTTTGACGCGCAATTTCGATGAAGCGGGCGAAGGTGAATATTTGCATTTCCGTACGAAGGATACCTTTCCCATCCGCAATTTAATGGACAATTTGATCTTTGCGCTCGCCCAAAATACCGCGGCCGATTATACGATCTTGACGCAGATCGTTTCCCTTCTCTTTTCCTATCTTTCCTATTACAAAGAAACGCTGGCAAACAACATCACGATTTCTTCCCCGCAAGTCCTCTTCAAACAATATGTTTCGGCTTATGTCACGCAACAGTACCCGCGTGCCCGTTTGGCGGAACTTGCCGATGCGCTCGGATATACCTCCGTATATCTTTCCCGCCGCATCGCCCATGTATTCGGCAAAACTTTCCGCGAATTGGTCATCGAAGAAAGGCTCCGCGTGGCCGAGCGCCTTTTATTGACTACCCGTCTGAGCGTGGATGAGATCATTCGCACCGTCGGATATGAAAATCAAACGCATTTTCATCACATGTTCAAAGAAAAATTCGGAGAAACGCCATACCGCTACCGACAGGATCACACATCCTATCCCCTCACGGGCATAGACGAAGCATCGACAGAAAATTAAAACTGCTTTTCAATATTTTTACCGTCCCTTGCCGAAAAGGGCAAAATAAATCAGGCTTGTTGCCGCCTGTTTATAGTACAATATTGTTGCAGGAGGAAGAAAAATGGACTATGCGACCGGCTTACAAAGGGCGTTGGAGTATATCGAGCAGCATTTGCAGGACGAAACGGATATTTCTCAAATCGCCAAGCAGGCGGCCTGTTCGCCTTTTTACTTTCAGCGTATCTTCGGATTACTGTGCGGCATGACGCTCGGGGAATATATCCGCAACCGCAGGCTCGCGATCGCCGGCAGCGAACTGCAGAACAAGGACCAAAAGGTGATCGATATCGCGTTCAAATACGGTTATGACAGTCCGGAAAGTTTTACGCGGGCGTTCACCAAATTTCACGGCGTCACCCCTACGCAAGTTAAAAAAGGCAATTGCAAACTCCGCTCTTTTTCTCCCCTCTCTGTAAATTTAATTTTGAAAGGCGGTTTTATCATGAACTACAAAATTGTGGAAAAAGAGGCTTTTTGCGTTCTCGAAAAGGTAAGCAGGCATAGCGTCAGCGATGAAAAAAACAAGACAAGCATTCCCTCGTTTTGGTCAGCATGCCATGAGGACGGAACAGTGCGATCGCTCTTGCAATATACAAGCGATAAGACGTTCGTGTTCGGAATTTGTTACGGACAGAAAGGCGATCAAGGCACATTTGAATATTCCGTCGCGGCCCTATGCGATGTAAACATGCCCGCACCTGCGGGTTTTAGAAAAAATTTGATCCCTGCGCGCACATGGGCGGTCTTTGATTGCGTAGGCGCCATGCCGAATGCCATACAGGAATTATGGCACGCAATTGTTTCCGAATTTTTCCCGACTGCCGGATATCGCCCCACTTTTGAACTGGATATTGAAGCGTACACAAGCGGGGATATGAACGCAGCGGACTATCACAGTGAAATATGGGTGCCCATCGAAAAGAATTGAAAAACGAAGGGAGAGCTCTCGGACATTTCTGCCCGAGAGTTCTCTTGCGGTCGTCTGAAAAATTCGATCTCAGTTTGCCAATAAATTATATCATTTCCCATACGGCGACATTTCCGTCTTCACCATAATGCCAATACATTCCGTCATTGACGGGGTCGTCTTCGGAATAATAATATATGCGGTTTGCTATGCTTGACGGGATCGACAGCCCGCTGAAATCCTCTTCCGCCCCATCAAGGCAGATCGCTTCGATGCCGGAAGATCCGAACGCGCTGCTCGTGATCGAGGCCATGCTCGACGGCAAGATAATAGATGTCAGCGCGGCGCAATCGCGGAAGACATAATTTTCGATCCCCTCTATCCCGTCTGCAAGTACAACGGAGGTCAGTGCCGTACAGCCGCGAAAGAGATATTGCGGCAATTCAGCAATATAGGCCGGGATCGAGATGCTTTTCAGCGACGTCATATAAGCAAATGCATAGCTGCCGAGCGACAGTGCACTTTCTCTCGTCTCCGCAAAGACGACAGACTGTACCGCAGAGTATGCGAATGCACGCCCTCCGATGCTCGTCACGCTCGCCGCAAGCTGTACCGTCCGCAAATTGGAAGTATAGTAGAAAGCATATTCACCGATCGACTGCAGCCCTTCCAGATCGAGCACATAAGCCGTCATCGAAGAGTTAAACATCATCACCGTCGAGTAAGCGAAGGCGTACGCCCCGATGCTCGTGCATGTGCTTGCATCCGAAAAAGATACGCTGAGCATATCCGTATGATAAAACGCATAATCGCCGATCGACGTAACGGCAGCGGGAATCGTAACGGACGTAAAATGTCTGTACGCAAAAGCGCCGTGATAGATCTCATACGAGGATACCGTCTCGTTGCCCACCGTAAACGACGAGGGAAGCGTGATCATTGAATCGGCGCCTTCATACGAAACGAGATATGCTTTCGCCGCGTTATCTCCTTGAGCGGGAATATACAGGAAAGTATAATCCCCGGCCGTTACCAAAAGGCTGCCGCCTTCCTGCCCGTAAACATTTTCCGCCGCGGGAATGTTCTCGATGTCGCCGGCGAGGTTATAAACCTCTGCCAGAGCGCAACTGCTGAAAGCACTGCTGTGAATATCTGTCACGCTCGCGGGAATTGTGAGCGTCTTCAGGGCATAGCAGCTGCTGAACGCTCCGGATCCGATGGTTTGTATGCCTTCGCCGAGATCGACGGATGAAAGCGCGCCGCACCCGCTGAATGCATTGCTGCCGACTGAACGCAGGGAATCGGGCAACCCAATTTCCTGCAAAGATGTGCAATTGTAAAAAGCGTTGTTGCCGATAGAAGCGAGCGATGAATCTTCTGCAAAGGTCACCGAGGAAAGATTGCCGCAGTTTGCAAAGGCATAAGCCCCGATTGCCGTCACGCCCGCGGGGATCGAAAGCATCCGAACAGCGGTGTTCCCGTAAAAGATCCGCGTGTAGATTTCGTATTGATCCACCACTTCGCCGCCGATCGTAAAGGATTCGGGAAAAGCGAAAGATCCGTCTGTTCCGATCTCTCCGTGATACGCCGTCACATACCACTTTTCATTTGCATCGTTGCCGTCGCGGTACAGCGTATAATCGCCGCTGGTCACATAGGCGCTTTCCGGAACAGCTGCCACAATATTTTTTGTATATTGTGCAATGGAACCGTTTTCCGTGCTCCCCGGCGTCAGCGACAGTTCGCTCAAATTGATAATCTCGATCAGCGCATAAATCCCCGTACAGGCAGAGACCTGCGTGACATTGGCGGGAACGGTGAGACTGGTAAGGCTCGTACACCCGGTGATCCCCCTGAGCACTGTAAGGTTGCTGTTTTCAGAAAAAATAATGCTTTTGAGGCTTGTGCAACCGCTGAAAGCGTTCGTATTGATCTCCGTCACCGTATCGGGAATGACGATCGTTTCGAGAGAAATACAATCTTGGAAAAAATTGGCAGGGATCTGCTCCGTTTGGTTGCCGAGCGTTACCTCCTTGAGCGAAGAACAACCGCTGAACATTGTACTGCCAAGTACAGAATGATCGGGCAAAGCGATCTCCGTAAGGGCCGTGCAATTTTGGAACACCTGTGATCCAAAGGTCACTGCACCGGTATTTTCATTAAAATCGACTGCCGTCAAATCGGCACACCCGCTGAAAACGGTGGAGCCAATACTTGTCAGCGCGGATGAAAACTCTACGGTTTCGACTGCC
>CAJFGA010000033.1 GCA_904374385.1 uncultured Clostridia bacterium
ATTCTGACATAAACGCAGAGTGTGCGTATACGTCGCGTTTGGTGGAGATGATCAGACTCGAACTGACTACCTATACGTTGCGAACGTATCGCTCTACCGGGTGAGCTACATCCCCTCTTCAAATTGCTATAATAGTATATAGTAAATCCAAAAATTTTTCAATCGTTTTTGACCCGAAATTAAAAAAATTTTTAAATTTTTATCCGACTCTTTATGGATAACTTCCTATCGGAGGCGCCATTATGGACAGCGGCGCCTCCGATAGGATTTTAATTTCCGCATTCGATGGAAATTTCGTTAAAGATCCGCAAAAGTTCATCTACGTCGATGTTCTCTTTTTCTTCATCCGCTTTGTCGAGTACGACATGCCCTTTATCAAACATGCAGATGCGGGTACCGTACTCTACCGCAAAACGCAAGTTATGCGTGACCATCAACGTCGTGATCTTCTTTTCCCGTACGATCTGATCAGTCAAGCGCATGGTCTCTTCCGCCGTTTTCGGATCGAGCGCTGCGGTGTGTTCGTCTAAGAGAAGAAGGTCGATGGGCGTCATCGTCGCTATGATGAGCGTCAGAAGCTGGCGCTGCCCGCCCGATAAAGAACCGACGGGCACATTCAATTTGTCTTCAAGCCCCAGTCCCAAAGGGCGCAACAAGTCGCGGTAATATTCACCCCGTTTTTTTCCGAGGCCGGCCCCCAACGCGTAGCGTTTGCCCTTGTTTTCGGCGAGCGCCATGTTTTCGGCTATGGTCATATGATTTGCCGTGCCGCCGGACGGATCTTGAAACACCCGCCCTATTTTTCTTGCACGGATGAATTCCTTTTTTATTGTAATGTCTTCGCCGTCCAACAATACTTTGCCCGCATCGGGGAGGACAGAGCCGCCGACAAGATTTAACAGCGTCGTTTTTCCCGAACCGTTGGAACCCACGATAGAGACAAATTCGCCCGTTTTCACAGAAAAATTAAAATGATCGAAGAGCACCGCTTCGTCCGGCGTTCCCCTGTTGAACGCCTTTTTGATACCGATCAGCTCAAGCATTGCCTTCACCTCCCTGCATCGCTGCATCCGGCCTTTTTTTCCTCTTAAACAGCTTTTTGACGGACCGTCCGATCAATCCGCTGTCAAAAATCAAGACGAGAACGAAGAGCACGGCAACGATAAGCTGCGTATAGTCGCTGCCTAACAACAGCATGGCGACGGTCAAAATGGCGTAATAGATGACTGCCCCGATGATGACGCCCGTCGTATCCTTCATGATGCGGATGTGTTTGGCGATGACACACCCGATAATGACGCAAGCGAGCGCGATGACGACGGTACCCGTTCCCATACTGGAATTGAAAACGGTATTATACTGACAATACAAACTACCCGCAAGCGCCACCAAACCGTTGGCGAGAGAGAGACCCAGCATCTTATAATTGTCAATATTTTTTCCCAACTGCGTCACCATTTGCGGATTGTCGCCCGTGGCGCGGAGCAGAAAGCCGGATTTTGTCTTTAAATACAGATCGAGCAGGATCTTGCATACCGCCAACAGGACGAGGGTCAGCCCCACCTGCACAAAATTGGCGGCGAAGCGTGAAAAGCCGTTTACAAACGAATTGTGCAACATCGTCGTTTCCTGCGAAAAGGAGACCATCGGCCCGCCCGCGATGAGATAGTTGACGGATACGAGCGCCGTCATCGTAATGATACCCGAAAGCAGGCCGTTTATCTTCAATTTGACATGCAGCAAACCGGTGATCAGCCCTGCCGCGCACCCCGCAGCAAAGGAAACGATCATCGCGACCGCCCACGGACAGCCCGCGGTGACCAAAACGGCAAAGACGACGCCCCCCAGCGGGAAAGTGCCGTCTACCGAAAGATCGGGAAAATCGAGTATCTTATATGTGATGTACACGCCAAGCGCTACGACCGCATAAATAAAGCCCATTTCGAGAATGGTGCCCGCCTGATTGAGAAAAAACATCGCAAACCTTCTTCGGCGGGCGGTCATCCCGCCCGCACTTATATATATAATTGATTGATAAATTTTATTATGCCGCCGTGACGTCGTTAGCGTCCGCGTATGCCTCGGGCAATGTCAAGTCAAATGCCGCAAGCACCGCGGCGTTGTAATCGACCGTATATCCGTCGTCGAGGTAAAGATAATCTATTTCTTCCGCACTCCTTCCCTCTAAAATATCGGCGATCATATCGCCCGTCTGCCTGCCCAGTTCGACATAATCGAGAGAGCAGCTCGCAAGGCATCCCTTTTCCACCTGCTCGATCTCGCTGCCGAACACGGGAATATTCGCCGCATTTGCCTTATCGAGCAGCGTTGCCAAATTTTGCACGACCGTATTGTCCGTAAGGTTGTTGAAGCAGTCGATCCCCTGCGAGATCATCGTATCGATCGCCGTCGGGATCTCGTTTGCGGTGTTGACGCCCATCGGAACGATCTCGATATTCTTTTCCTCCTCTAACGCCTCAAATTCTGCGATCTGCGAAACGGAATTGGCTTCCGTCCTCGTATACAGAATGCCGATGCGTACCGTTTCGTTCCCCTTATTGAGGAAGGCTTTGATGAGATCGATCTGTCCTTCCACGGGCAGCTTGTCGGAGGAGCCGGTCACATTTTGAAATGCCCTGAAATCGGAACCGGTCGCTTCGGGATCGGACACAGCCGTAAACACGACGGGAACTTCTCCGCGCGCGGCATTCGCCAGCGCATAGGCGGAGGGCGTCGCGATGCCGACGGCAACGTCCGGCATCATATTGATGAGCGTGTTGGCGTAGGTGGTGTTGGTGCTGTCATTGCCCCTTGCATTATAAAACTCGTAATTGACTTCGCCTGTTCCGTAACCGCGCGCGGCAAGCCCTTCCTGAATGCCCTGATAGCAATTATCGAGGGATCCGTGCTCGGCATATTGCAACACGGCAATGGTGATCTTGTCGCCGTCGCAGCCGGCAAAGCCGACCGCAAACAGGCAGAGTGTAAGCGCCGCAACGATGACGGCTATCAATTTTTTCATTGTATTGTACCTCTTTTAAAATTTTTAGCAACGATGCTTTTCGAAAAAATTATTTTCCCTTTTTTCGGAAAACAAAAAACACGGTATATCCGCTTGGGACGAATATACCGTGTTGCCACCCAAATTCACAGCGCCGATAAGCGCTGCCTCTTTACTGAATACGTCTTCGCAATGCAAAGATTATATCCCCTTTCTGTAACGCGAAAGCCGCGTCGTCCGCTACCCTTGCTCCGCAAGCTCGAAGACGCCCTCTGCAGTCCATTCACTTAAAAACGGTTGCTCTTTTACACCGACCAAAAGCTCTCTGTAAACCGAACCTTTAAGCTACTCTTCTGCCTCAACAGTTTGATTGATTTTCTGATACTATATCACGAAGAAAGAAAAATGTCAAATATTTTTTGATAAGTTGCAAAAATTTTTTGCATAAAGAAAACGGCGGCATCGCCGCCGTTTTCTTTATGCCTGTTCAAACTGGTCTTTGCCCACGCCGCAGAGGGGGCAGGTAAAATCTTCGGGAATATCTTCCCACTTGGTGCCGGGAGCGATGCCGTTATCGGGATCGCCGGCAGCTTCGTCATACTCGTAGCCGCATACGGAGCAAACATATTTAGCCATAAAAACTTCTCCTTTATAATTTTATATTACTATTATAGCAGATATCTGCGAGAATACAAGCGCTTTTTTAAATCTTTACTGTCGAACGCGCGCTTTTACTTGCTGCCCGTGGAACCGAAGCCCCCCGCTCCGCGCTCGGTGTCGGAAAGTTCTTCCGCTTCGACGATGTGCGCGAACACATAGGGCATGATCACGAGCTGCGCGACGCGTTCGTACGGTTCGATGCTCTGCATGTATTTCGAATGATTGTGCAGGGCGACGCGGATCTCGCCGCGATAGTCGCTGTCGATGACGCCCACTTTATTGGCGGGCGCAAGCCCCTTTTTGGTCGCAAGCCCGCTGCGCGCAAAGATCAGCCCGACGTAGCCTTCCGGGATCTCTGCGGCCAATCCAGTATGCACGACCGCCGTTTCGTTCGCGCCGATGCGGATCGCATGATCGCTGAGCGCATAGAGGTCGGCCCCCGCGGCGCTCGCACTGCCGTATACCGGCATTTTTGCCTCCGGCAGCAGTTTTTTGATTTTCAACTGAATTTCCTGCATTTTATATTCCCCTTTATTTTCCGTGCACCGAGGGCGCACAAATTGCCCGTATCAGTATTCGCCGTCCTTCCAAAGAGCGAGACGGCCCTCCTCCAAAGAGCGGGGCACGTCGATAATGCGTTGATTGGAAGAGCCGCGGAAACGGAGTTTCAAATCTTTCAGCGCTTCGACAAATTCCCCGTCCACAAGAACGTCTATATGAGAAAGCATTTCGTCCGTCGCCTCGCAATATGCGCGGCCGCCCGGGCGAAGATCCCCGTCGAACGTGTAGCCGGAATAACACCAGACAGACTTTTGCGGAAAGCGCGCGCGAAATTTGCGCAAAAGCGGCAAAATTGCGCGCTGGTTGCACGGCTCAAACGGTTCTCCTCCCAAAAGAGACAGCCCCGCGATAAAGCTCTTGTCGACGGCGGATAAGATTTCCTCTTCCGTCTCCTCGGTATAGGGAGAACCGTAGGAAAAATCCCACGCTTCGGCATTAAAGCAGCCCTTGCAGCGATGGGTGCAGCCGCTGACAAACAGCGAAACGCGCACGCCGATGCCATTGGCGACATCGTATTTTTTAATGGCCGCATAGTTCATGGCAACCAAACTCCTCTTTTATTTTAACACAGTTTTTGCCCGTGCGCAACCCCTGCCAAAAAATTCTTTAAAAAAAGCCGCAAAATGCCGCGCGCTTTTTTGCGCGCGGCTCATACACGTCCCGGCGGACACATGAAACACGGCATTATAAATGCAATACCCGCGCCTTGATCTCTTTGGTTTTGCCGAGATTCCAAAAATTTTCGCCCAAATATCCGCATGTGCGACGGGTGACGTTCATCTTGCGATGATCTTTGTTATGGCAGTTGGGGCACTCCCACTCGTTGTCGTCATTGATGATGATCTCGCCGTCCCAACCGCAGACATGGCAATAATCACTCTTGGTATTGAATTCGGCATACTGGATATTGTCATAGATAAATTTGACGACTTCCTGCATCGCTTCGAGGTTGTTCTGCATGTTCGGGATCTCTACATAAGAAATGCATCCGCCCGACGAAATGCGCTGGAACTGCGCCTCAAAGGAAAATTTGGAAAATGCGTCGATGTGTTCGCGCACGTCTACATGGTAGGAATTGGTATAATAGCCCTTATCGGTGACGTCTTCTATCGTACCGAAACGCTCTTTATCGATTCGCGCAAAGCGGTAGCACAGAGACTCCGCGGGCGTGCCGTACAGCGCAAAGCCCAATCCCGTTTCCATCTTCCACTGATCCGTCTTGTCGCGCATGTGCTGCATGACGCGCAGGGCAAATTCTTCGCCGGCAGGATCCGTCTGGGAAACGCCCTTCATCAGCTTCGTGACCTCGTACAGCCCGATATAGCCGAGAGACAGGGTGGAATAGCCGCCAAACAAAAGTTTATCGATCGTTTCCCCTTTCTCGAGCCGGGCGATCGCGCCGTACTGCCAGTGAATGGGAGATACGTCTGACTTCGTGCCGAGCAGCGCACGGTGCCGGCACATGAGCGCCTCGCGGCAGAGCTCCAACCGCTCGTCAAAGAGTTTCCAGAATTTTTCTTCATCCCCCTTCGCGATGATACCGATCTGCGGGAGGTTGATGGAAACGACCCCCTGATTGAAGCGGCCCTCAAATTTGTAGTTGCCGTTTTCGTCTTTCCACGGGGAAAGGAACGAGCGGCATCCCATCGGGCTGAACACATTGCCTTCGTAAATTTCGCGCATCTTTTTTGCGGAAATATAGTCCGGATACAGGCGTTTGGACGAACATTTGACCGCAAGCTCGGTCACATAATCGTACTTGCCGCCTTTTAAGCAGTTGATCTCGTCGAGCACATACACGAGCTTGGGGAACGCGGGGGTAATGTACACGCCCTTTTCGTTCTTGATCCCCTCGTAGCGCTGACGCAGGATTTCCGTCACGATCTGCGCGTTCTCTTCGAGATATTCGTCGTCTTTATCTAAATACAGGAACAGCGTGACGAACGGAGACTGGCCGTTTGTCGTCATCAGCGTATTGATTTGGTATTGAATGGTCTGCACGCCGCTTTTCAGTTCGTCCTGGATACGGTCGTCGACGAGTTTTTTGACCTCCTCGTCGGAAAGCTCGGGGCATGCCTCGCGGAAGTGCTTTTCGAATTTCACGCGGCTCTTTCTGAGATATTTGCCGAGATGGCGCATATCGACCGACTGCCCGCCGTACTGCGAGCAGGCCACTGCCGCGATAATCTGCGTGACAACCGTGCAGGCTACCTGAAAGCTCTTGGGGCTTTCGATCATTTTGCCGTTCATGACCGTACCGTTATCGAGCATGTCCTCGATATTGATGAGGCAGCAGTTAAAGATGGGCTGCACAAAGTAATCGGCATCGTGGAAATGCAAAACGCCCTCGTCATGCGCCTTGGAGATCTTTTCGGGCAACAGGATGCGGCGGGTGAGATCCTTCGAAACTTCGCCCGCGATCAAGTCGCGCTGGGTCGCCGCCGCAAGCGCGTTCTTGTTGGAATTTTCCTCCATTACATCCTTATTGGAATTGCTGATCAAACTCAAGATCGCCTCGTCCGTCGTGTTCGCCTTTCTGACGAGCGCACGGTTATAGCGATAAATGATATACGTTTTGGCAAGGTCATAATGCCCCTGCTCCATCAGCTTTTGCTCGATGATATCCTGAATATCCTCGACGAGCATCCTCTTTTTCTTTTTCCCCTCGATATAGAGAAGGATATCCTCCACTTCCTGTGCGGATGCCCTTTGTCCCTCTTCCATTTCGGCGTTCGCCTTGCCGATCGCGATCGCGATCTTGCTCCTGTCATAGTCGACGACGGCGCCGTCCCTCTTGATCACTTGCATGCTGCAAACCTCTCGCTTTTTTGATTCGCTATTTATTATAGCACGTTTATCAAAAAAAACTGCCGCTTTTGCAACAGTTTGATCAAAAACACTATATCTTGTATATTTTTTACAAATTTTATTCTAAATATGGAGAAAAGTCCATTTCCCATTCAGCCGCCGATGACGCCGAACGGCTTGACGCCGTCCGCCTCCGCTTCCACGGTGATCACGATCTTGCCGCGGCGCTCCACCTTGAAGCGCACTTCCCCCGCAAGGTCAAAGAACTCGGCGAGCGTCTTTTCGACCTCGCGCGCGGCGATGCGCTCGCATTCGCCCGGTAAAACCGCATTTTCCCGCGCAATGATCTCCCGCGCGCGGCGGGCGTTGTCGGTAAGTCTGCGCATAATTTCTCCTTTTTACCGCAGAGGCGGTCAAAGATTTTTTTTGAGGCTCCGGCGGATGCTGCCGAAAAAGCCGCTGTATTTGCCCGCCGCGTTATAGATGCGTCGGGTGCCTTTCATCACATTGCCCGCAAGCAGGCGGAATGCCTTCTGCGCTCCGCCCCCGCCCGAATGATCGCCCAAAAATACGCCGTCGTCCTGGGGGATGACGCCCAAAAGCGGCGTTTTCAAAATTTCGGAGATCTCCCGCGGGGAAAGGACTTCCCCGTCGACGATCATATCGCCCCGCGCCATATTGACGACGAGCTCGACGCTCTTCAAGCGATAGCTTTTGAGCACGGCGATCGCCTTATCCGCATCGCGGAGGGAGGAAACGTGCGGCGTGGTGACGACGATCGCCTCGTCGGCGGAGGCGACGGCGCGGTGAAAACCGTTTTCAATGCCCGCCGGGCAGTCAATGAGGATATAATCGAAAGAACGGGCGATATTGTCAAGGATAAGGCGCACCGCCTGCGGGGATATGTACTTGTCGGGATCGGTATGGTTGGAAGCGAGAATATATAAATTGGCGCTTTTCGGATGGCGGACGAGCGCCTGCCGCGCACGGCACCGCCCCTCGATCGCATCCACGATGTCGTAATGAATGAGATCCTCTACGCCGCACACTACGTCAATATTATTCAGGCCGAAATCGGTATCTGCAAGGACGACGCGTTCTCCCGCCGCCGCGAGGCACATGCCGAGATTGGCGGCGACGGTCGTCTTGCCCACGCCGCCCTTGCCGGACGTAAAAACGATCTTTCTTGCCATGGCATGCTCCTTCCGAACTTGATTCTTTCAGAGAGCATTATACCGCGTTTTTACGGAAGATAAATGCCGTTTTTGCTCGAATCGCGGCAAGTTTTATCGAATATTTCTTTTATGAACGTATGCAGGGCGGCGCAAACGAAATTTGCGCCGCCCTGCATATGGCTCAATAGGTAAATTTTAAGAAATTCCAGCTCATCGGCGCAACGCGTACAGCGACCCGGCAGCCGTCTTTTACGGGAACAGGCTCCCTTTGTTCGGGTACGACCGCGTCGGGAGAAGCAAAGGTGTTTTTTATGTCGAGATCGTTATTCTCGATCGACACAAATTCTTTGCAGGAAAGCGCACCGAAAGAGCGAAGCTCCAGATCAATATCCGCGGCGCTTTGACCGTAATTGACGAGAAAAACGCAGACCTCTTTATTGGCCGCATCGTGCGTGACCGCCTCGTTGATGAGCCGCGCTCTGCCATAAGCGCTGTCGAAAGTATCGCTCGTCGAGATCGAGCGGATCGCCTCTCCTCTGCCGTTTTCCGACGCGTAGCGGAACGGATAAAAGATCGTCTGCCGGATCGCCGCCCCGCCCTTTTGCGTCAAAATAGGAGCAATGACGTTGACCAGCTGCGCAAGGCATGCGACTTTAACGATATCGGCATGATTGAGCAACGTATTCAGCATCCCTCCGAACACGAGAAGATCGCGCATCGTGTACTGATCCTCAATCAGGTGCGGCGCCCTGACCCAATTGGGCGCCGTACGCTTGGCATGCTGCGACCAAACGTTCCATTCGTCAAAGCTGATGTATACGTCATGCTTTGAACGTTTTTTGGCGCGGACGTAGCGAATGGTCGCGCGGATCGTTTCGATAAATGCCGCCATATCGTCGGCACTGCCGAGAAAATCCTCCAACGGATTTTTCCGCGAAGGCATATATTCGTAATAGCGGTGCATGGAAATAAAGTCCGCCTCATCGTATGTATGCTCGAGCACGATGCGATCCCATTCGGGATAGGTCGGTATCTCTACCGAACTGCTGCCGCATACGACGAGCTTTACGGCGCCTTCCTCGCCCGCCCGCTTCGCATCGATCTTTCGGATCATGCGCATTGTCTGCCCCGCCTTCTTGCCGTAATCGTCCGCCGTCAGGTTGCAGATCTGCCATTCGCCGTCCATTTCATTGCCGATACACCAGTACTTTACACCGTACGGCGCCTCCGCCCCGTTTTTGCGGCGCCAATCGGAAAAATAGGTACCCGAAGGATAGTTGCAGTACTCGAAAAATTCGAGCGCATCTTTGGGGGTTCCCGTCCCCATATTGAAGGCGAGCATGGGCTGTATCCCCGCCTTTTTGCACCATTTTATAAATTCATCGGTACCGAATTCATTCGGCTCGACGCTCGCCCAAGCGAGATCGGGACGTACTCTGCGCTCCGCTTTCGGACCGACGCCGTCCTTCCAGTCGTACCCGGAAACAAAGTTGCCGCCCGGATAGCGCACCAACGGTACGCCCAATTCGCGCACGAGCGCCAACACGTCCCCGCGAAAACCGTCTTGATCTGCCGTAGGATGCCCCGGCTCGTATACTCCCTCGTACACTGCCCTGCCGAGATGCTCTAAAAAAGAACCGTAAATATTCGGATCGATGTCGCCGATCTTCAAATTTTTATCGGCAAAAATTTTTGTCTTTGCCATACAATGCTCCTTTTTCTAATTTAATTATAATTATTATAACTTCTTGTCCGCGGCATTGTCAACCCTCGCACAAAATTTAAACGCCCGATTTTCGCTTTGTATTTGCGCACCGTCGGCGATCCCCTTCATCAAATGAAGCAGATTTCTCTTTTTGCCATTGGTCATCCGTTCTGCGGTCGGTCGAAGGTCGCCGAAACCTGCTTGAGCAAGGCGCGGATGGGCAGATGCTGAGGGCAGGCGCGCTCACATTTCCCGCACCCGATACAGTCGCAGGCTTTGCCGCCGTTCGCCGTGTGCACGCCGTAATACCACTCGCTGTTCCAATCTTTATACATCCTCTTTGCGTTCAGATCGGAAAACAGGTCGGGAATAGAAATATGCTCAGGGCATCCCGCCGTACAATACCGACAGCCCGTGCATGCGATCAAATCGACATTGCGGAACACCGCCGCGACCGCGGCCGCCGTTCGGTATTCCTCTTCGGAAAAGGGCACAAAGTCCTTCATAAAGCCGACATTTTCCGTCATCTGCGCCATATCGCTCATGCCGGAAAGAACCATGCAAACGCTGTCAAAGCTCGCCGCATAGCGGATGGCAAAACTCGCGGGCGATGCGTCAGTGCGCGCAGCGAGCGCCTCTTTCGCCGCAGGAGGAAGGCGCACGAGCGTGCCTCCCTTGACCGGCTCCATGACGATGACGGGTTTTGCGTGCTTTTCGCACACGGCGAGGCAGGCGCCGCCCTGCACGGAGGGATCGTCGTAGTCGGCATAATTGAGCTGGATCTGCACCACCTCGATCTGCGGATATTCCGTCAAAATCTGCTCGAGAACGGCGGCGCTGTCGTGGAAGGATATGCCAAAATGCCTGATCTTCCCCTCTTTTTTGAGCGCAAGCGCCGTTTCGTATGCGCGGCAACGCTTGAACTTTTCAAAATATTTGGCATTCTGCGCATGCATCAGATAAAAATCGAAATATTCTACGCCGCACAGGGAAAGCTGCTTTTCAAAAAAGGGACGGATCTCTTCCTCGCTGGAAAAATACTCATCGGTCAATTTATCGGTGAGTACGAACGCTTCGCGCGGATAGCGGGCGGCAATACAGTCGCGGACGGCGGGCTCGCTCAGCCCGTCGTGATAGCCGTGCGCCGTGTCGAAATAGTTGAAACCCGCCGCTAAAAAAGCATCCGCCATCTCGCAGAAAGCGGGATAGTCGATCGCGCCGCCGCGCTGCGGCAGCCGCATACAGCCGAACCCGAATTTACCCTTGACTTCGGGAAAGGGAACATTGTTTTTCATTTCTTTACCTACTTTGCCATCTTATCCGCCGCGGCGTTGATACAGGAGATCGCGTTTAGGCTGCGCGGATAACCGATGTAAGGGAGCATCTGCGATACGACTGCAATGAGAAATGCTTTATCGTTGCCGATGCGCATGTTGCCCATCGCATGGCTGGTGAGCTGCGGTTCGCACCCTCCCTGTGCCGCAAGGAAACAGAACGTGATCATCTCGCGCCGGCGATCGTCCAGCCCTTTGCGGGTGTAGTAATCGCCGAAACAGTTTGCCGACAGCCACAGGTTGATATGGCGCGTTTCCGCCGGCCCCGATTCGGAAAATCCGCGCATGCCGTCGCCGAAAATATCTACCTGCGCCTGCTCGCCCTTTTCGAGACGGTCAGATTCGTCCGTCGTCGCCTGACCTTCAAGCGGAAGGACTTCCCCGCGCGAAGCGAGTACCGCGTTGATCTCGCTCAAAAAGGGATATACCCTGCCGATGCCGAGGTACGCCACCGCCTGGTAGACAATCTCCTTCGCCTCGACGGGGGTGACGCCGAACGTAAACGCGGCGGGCAGCATTTTGCCGAACGCTTCTGCCCCTTGGCTGCCGATGAGCGCAGCAAGGATCACCATCGAGCGCGTCCTATCGTCAAGGCCGCCCTGCGCGGGCACCTCTCCGAACGCAAAATTTTCAAAAAACGTCGTAAATTCGGGGTCCGTCTCCGCAAATTCGGAGGTGCCCATGGGGAAAAGTTTTTGGCAGATCTTGTCCGCTTGTTCCGATCTTTTCATCGCACTTGCTCCTTTAAAATTATTTATGATCATTGCTTTATATCGTATTTTCGGTCGAGGGTCAGAGCTTTCCTTTCTCGCGCAAAAAACTTTCCAACATTGCGGCCGCCTCGGCGCACAGCTCCGGGCAGGGGCGCTTTCGATAATATTCGGCCGTACGCGCTTCCGCCTGCGGAGAGGCATCGTCTGTAATGCCTTTTAAAAGTTCGCGGCAGACGATCGTCCCGTATCGATTGCGAAATCTTGCCGCAAGTTCCTGCTCGACGGCATAGAGGGCAGATTTTTCTTCCGCCGTCGGATGTTCCGCGTCATAAAAGACGATGCCGAGCACGAGCATCATCGCGCTGACCGCGCCGCAGATTTCACGCATCCTTCCCACGCCGCCGCCGAGCGGAGCAGAAATTTTCAGCGCCGTATGCTCGTCCAGCCCAGTGACGTCGTTGAAAGCGAGAAATACGGATTGACAGCAATTGAGGCCCCGCATGAAATTGGCGCGCGCGATTTCCGATCTTTGCATAATTTCCTCTCCTTTTTTCCAAAAACCCTTGCCATATTCACTTTTTATGGTATAATAGAATTGAAGTAACCGCAAAGGCGGAAAAAATATGGTCGATATCTATTACACATACGCCCCTGTAGATTCGGAACGCTTTACGAAATTTATTTTAGCTCGGTATTATAATATACCAAATGCTGAAATTTGTAAAACGATTAACGGCAAACCTTATGTAAAAAACGGTAAAGTTTTTTTTAATGCGTCACACAGCAAGGGCCTTTTGGCGCTTGCTGTGGGTAAAAGCGAGGTGGGGTTAGACATTGAATCGCTTTCGGGAAAACCGCGCCCTGCTGTTTTAAATAAATTCACTCCGCGCGAAAAATACGAAATCGTGACACTTGCAGATTTTTATATCCACTGGACGGCACGAGAAAGTTATATCAAATATATTGCGGGGACACTCGCCGCACAGTGGCGCAAAGTAGAATTTTACAGAAAAAAGATTTACTTCCTCGGAAATCCGCAAGATGTTAACATTTTGCAGTTTACGTTAGAGGGGTACTCTTTCAGCGTATGCGGAAATTTTTCTCGCTACTATTTGAAGAAAATTGAAAATATACCCGAAAATCGTTGACAAAAATCCACGAAAACGGTAAACTATAAGGGTATTTTATGCGCCTGCTTTGCGGGCGCATGATTTTGCAGAGATGTCTGAGCGGTCGAAGGAGCACGACTGGAAATCGTGTGTACCTCGCAAGGGTACCATGGGTTCAAATCCCATTCTCTGCGCCAATAAAGCACCTGTTTTACGGGTGCTTTTTCATTTTATTACGGTTCTATGCGGAATTTTCTATATTCGTCTTTGCGAAACTGTGTACTCGTATGCGTGTATATTCCGAGCGTTACTTTTACATCGCTATGCCCTGCAAGACTCTGACAGACATTTACATTTATGCCGCATTCGGCACACCTCGTGACAAAAGTATGCCGTAAATCATGGAGCTTGTGATTCGGACAGAATTTTTTAAATGTTCGGCTAACGATGCACTTCTTATACGGGAATACAAACAGACCATCGAAGCACTGTTCTTTCTGTCGGCGTAAAATTTCGGAGACATGAGGGAGCATATCCAAACGCCGATATGAGGATATAGTTTTCGTGCCGCGGATGAGAATTGATTCGCTTTCAAAATCGACATCTTCCCAACGCAAGGCAAGGGCTTCGCAACGCCTAACGCCTGTATAGAGGTAGAACTCGAACAGATTGCGCATATAGTGATTGCCGACCTTTCGAAGAAATTCTCGCTGTTCCGTGACGGTAAGAGCTTCGCCAACCTTTACGCGGTGCTTAATAGGCTCTGCTTTCTTCATGATGTCCGTTTCTATGTAATCCAATCGGAAAGCCTTGTTCAAGCTGTTATTGAGCACATGAAAGGCATATTTGCGCATGCGGGTGGATCTAATACTCGACAATGCTTTATCGATCGCGAAAGCGTCCAATTCGTCAAGGCGCAACTCTTTGAGCCATTGCGGGATATGTAACCGAATAACGCGCTCTATGTTCTCCGCCGTACTCTTGGAAACGGTCGGGAGCTTGTAAACGCTGTACCACTCGGCAAGCCATTCAGCAAGCGTTTTCACTGGCTTTTTTTTCTTCATAGTCAAACCTACAATCATCCTACAGCAAACAATATCCGAAACGGGGTGCGGGGCACGGCTAATTATCCGCTCCGCGGATTTTTTTGAACGTATCCAACTAACTAAAAGACGGGCTTGCGCGTCTCGGTGTCTTACTAAACAAAAGGCATAGCTTTTAGGGCTATTAAAGGAAATTTAATTATTGGCTAACAAACTAACCCATGACTAACAGTAAACCAACTTTTGCAGGGGCGGTGCGGCGGCGCTTTTCATCTGCTTACGAATCTCCGCAAGGTTTATTCGCTCTTTTAAGATTAACTGCGTATAGCAAACCTCGCCAAAATAATCCGTATCGAATTTATTTGAATAGGCTACGCGCTCGACATCACAAATCGAAAGTACTTCCTCTATAAGCTCCTCGTTTGTAGTCTCTTCGGGCTTTTTTAAGTTATAACTGCGGAAATAGCACTTAACGCCAACAAGCCTTCCGTCGTCTAAGTCCTTGGTCATATACTTAGCGAGATAAGCGCCTACATTGTCTATATTGTCAATGCGGTTAATCTTAACGAAGCCATGCCCCCAAAGCTCGGCAATCCTTTTTTGCGGTATGTATGGGCAATCCATAATCACATGATAATGGACAGCACCGCGCTTTTGAAATTCGGGCACAGCAACATATTTAACGGAATGACCTACAAAACGATTGAAACGTTTGATAAAACAAGTAAAATCATGATTAGCTGCTTTTAAATCGATTTTATTATCGCCATAGGTCAACGTAATGAACTTCGATTTATTGGAAAAATTCGCGTTGACAAGCCTATGAACCTTTTGCCTCGCTCGCTGTGCTCGCTTAACTCTGTTCTGCCGTTTCTGTTCTTCGGTCGTATTGGTTTGTCCTGCTCGTCCGAGGGGCTTTGACGGCGCGAAACGGCTAACGGGTAACTCGTACTCGTAGATTTCGGCTACATTACCGCTAACTATTAACTTTTTTTCATAGAATGACGGTAATCGCAAAAGAACACCTCCACACCTGCCGCGGAATCAAAAATACCTATAATCAAGTTAAGTACGCGCTTCGCGCAAGCTGGCGCCACGGGCGCCCTCGCAGAGGGCACCCGCCTTGCGGCTACTCGCTGACGTACGCACTACACTACCTTTTAACTTTCTCCGAATATCTCCGAAATATCTATATCTTCAACGCATTCTTCTCCTTTTTCAGAGAAAAGCACGACTGTTTCAAATCCTGCAAACGTATAGCCCACTATATCGAAATACTTATCCGAAAGATAATCACGCAATTCAATCAGTAACCGCCTACACTGCTCATCCTTTCGCGCTATCTCAGCCGTGAGCGCCGCTTCAGCAAACTCCAATACTTTCAAACATCCGTACGGCAAACGCTGACATTTTACCTTTTGCGCTCCTTTGCTCTTTTTCATTTCCTTTCTTTCTCCTTTTAATTAAAGTAAAAGCTTCCCGTGAAGCAAGCACAGAAAGCTTAAACAAATTTTAACGGGAATGCCCCGTTAATTGCAAATATTTATTGTGCCCTTGCCTTGCAACAATGTTTTATTGTATGTATCTTATCACAATAATTCGTTGATGTCAATCATTTTAACAACAATTCTTTGATTATATTGCAATAATCAACAAAACATTGTATAATGTAGACATGGAGCACAATATGAACAATAAATTTTCGATTAGACTAAAAGAAGCTTTAATAGCAAATGGTATTTCACAATCAGCTCTTGCCAAAGAGTTACAAATGACACAGCAAGGCGTAAATAACTGGGTATTAGGGAAAAGCCAGCCCGATTATGATACACTGATGAAAATTGCCTACATCGTTGATGAAAGCATAGATTATTTACTCGGGTATGACCGCTCAGAATTTGAAAAAGAATTCTCTATGACGGACGAACTAAAAAAGCGAAAAGCAAACTATAAAGCCGAAATTGAACAAATGGACAATGCCATTTCACCAATAATTAAAGAAGTTAACTTTAATAAAACAACACCCGAAGAAACGCTTAATCTTATAAGCCGCACTTTTGATATACTTCCCGAATTTGTCGGAAAACTTGTTGAAATTCAAACTGGTAAAGAAATTTCCGAAACAGAGAAAGAGCAAGCAAAACAATACATCGAAGAAATGCAAAAAAAATTATCGCCCGACAAAAAGCCGAACGATAACGAGAAATAAAGAACTAATTAGCTAAGGTCTGGAAATCGTGTGTACCTCGCAAGGGTACCATGGGTTCAAATCCCATTCTCTGCGCCATACGGGAATAATACGAACTCTTTTTCAGAGTTCGTATTATTTTTTGCCCGCGATTTCTTCGGAATGATCGTCCGATTGAAATAACCCTCCGAATTTGTGCTTTTTCGGCAGGCTTAGGTTAGCATAGTTCCTCGCGGAAGTCAACGGCCGCAAAATCGTCGCTTAAAACACCCATATAAATACTTCGAGCCGAACAAGGTTAGCTTATTCGGCTTTTCTCATGTCAAGGGGAAATAATAGTCACTTCCACGCAACGATTTTGTCTTTGTCCCGTTGACTTCCGCAGGCCGACAGAAAATTTGCTTTCTTTTCACCGTCCTATGCACCTCCGCCTGTTGCCCGAAAAAGGCAAATACAAATTCAGAGGTGTCAAAATGGAAATGTTGGTAACAAAGTTCTCAAACGGTAAGTATCGCAACGAAGGCGAACTCTTCGCCGAGCCTATCTCCGACAAAAACGTCAAGCTCATGGGCGAGATGATCGCTTTACAGGCATTGCGTACCGTTAAGAAATTCGACCTGAAAGTGGCGGACAGATACTATATCGGCCTTATTAAAGACCTGCACCACATGGGTGAAGTCGATTATATCGTGTCGGACGGCTACGACGTGGCGCAAACAGCAATCTGTTTCCTGTATCAATTCGTCGGACATACCGTCCATGAGATTTACGGAAAAGACCGCAGAGGTAAGGACATTACTATCAAAATTGCCTGTTATCGCGAAGTAGACAACGAACTCATGCGCTTCCGCAGAAAAGCCGAGAAGACGGAATACATCGATTTCACGGATTATAAAGCTCTGCCTATGGATCCGGTAAACTGCTTTGAACAAGAGCAGACGGATTACAGCAAATACGATGAGCTTACAGAGGCTTTACAGTTATCCGCCTTGGAACTTGCCATTCTGAACTGCTACATGAACGGCATGGTACAATCCGAAGTCTGCGTCGAACTTGGCATCGGCCGCGGAACGATAAACCACCGCAAGGCAAGCATTCGGAAACGCTATAATGTTTTGATTAATCACTGACTTTAATAATTGATTGAATCCAATAATTAGGATCAACCAATGCTTTTTGCTTTATATAAGATATAATCGAAGAATCGCCATGTATTTCTTTTAGCCTATAAAGAATTGTAGCCTTAATCTCCGAATTTCCATTATCGAAGCATTGCGAAAGGCGACGTAATGCTTGTTGTGAATATTTAGTATCTGTTAGTAAGATAAGTAACTTAACGGCATAGAATCTAACATCTACTTCTTTATGGTTTGACAATGTAATAGCCATTTGTAAAATTGAGAAAGTGACTTCATTAGATAAATCATTCTCAAAATCTATACTTATCTCACATAAGAACTTTAAACATGCTATTATATCATAGCTGTCCTCAATTGATAAATTTAGAAATTGAACCCAAAATTCATTTTCTTTATTGAAAAAAAGCTTAAACAATTCAAAAGCAAATCGAACAGAATAACTGGATGTTTTATCGAAGAACCCCACATAAGAAGCATTCATGACACATTCTTGATTTTGGAAAATATTTTCTCCCCATACCGTCCAATCAGAAAACAAGGAATAATATTTTTTTAAATTTAAAATAAGCGTCATGGCTTTAATTTTCGTTCCAGGCAACTGTTTTTCTGTTAAGATAGTTTCCTCACACGCGGATAAAACGGGAACAATTTCATCCCATGTTAATTGCAACTTCGTAATTTTTATGATATTCCAAATTGTTCCAAATAAATCATTAGTATACCCAATTATACCAGAATTGCCTTGAGAAGCATTCCTATGTTTTATCGATAAAACGCGACTTAGTATTTGTTTATACAAATCATCTTTTTCAGTAAAAACAAACTCTAAACTAAATAAGCCAGCATAAAATTGAGGTGTTTTTTGCTTTACAGCATCTTTCAAATCAGCCCAATCAATAGAACATTTATAACCAAACTGGATAATAGCATTCCATAATACTTTTTTGGTTATATTGTCAATTAAAATTAACTTGAATTTTTTCTGTAATTCTTTGGCTACTCTTGAAAAATCTATATCATATGTTAGTGATACACAATTCTGCATGAGAATTTCATTTTTTGATTGAATGCAATAAATGCAATATTCAACTATACGATCTTGAGAAAAACGATGAATGCAATGCTTAATTGTCTCATAAGCCAAATTATTAATATTGCCAAAAACTTTATTTGTGTCTTGTAAAGTAATATAAGAAAAGAACCAAGTCTCTTCTGTGCTAAATCTATCTTCGCTATAATAGTATCCAAAATGTTTTAATACATTGATTCTTGCTTTATGACGTTCGTCACTTATAGGCATATTTTGTATATTTGAAAGCAGGTTGTCAACGTTTATAAAAGGGATTAGGCTTGTGTTTATATTTGCTACCCGTAAAGATTCATCTAAGTCTTTTTGTTCATTACATACAAGAATATTTTTTATATATTCCGCATAAAAAGAAATATCGTGTATTTCTAAGCACAAAGGTAGCAGTAATTCAGCACATTTTAATGGAACTAATCTGATATGTGTAATAGAGCCATACAATATAGCAATACAAAAATATGAAGAAATATCTTCAAACATATCATGATAACTATTAAGAGATGTTGTGTACGGGGATAGTAATTCTATTTTTTTGTAATTTTTAATTGCATTTTCTGCAATATTTGATGAAATTCTATCTAATTCAGGGAATATTACATGCTCAGTACTTGCATCAATGATATTTTGTCCTTCATTTTTAATTTCAAATTTTCCTTTTTTATTATTATTTAGGATTATAGCATTTCTTAAATCAATTGCAACATCATTCAATAACCACTGGGCTATGGGTTGCTTTTCTTGTATGTATGCAACCGCTTTTTGTAAAGAGGCAATACACGCATCCAAGTCATCATTGTAATAATGTTTTAAAGCCTCAAGTCTAATTCCAACAAGACTCTTAAAAGGCTCTTCATGTCTTTCGAGAATCAACTTTTTTAATTCATTAAATTTTTCGACATCAAAAGATTTTTCTAATAACGCAACCCTAAAATAGTAATTTAAAAGTTCGGTTAAATGCGATGGCCTATTTTGATTATGTTGATTTTTTCCGAATAATTTGTCTGCTATTGGATTTTCTGATAAGTTATATACAAATAACGTTTCTTTTGACAGATTTGCAGAGGAGATTATGGTTTTATTTGTGAGCTCTGGAGTGATATTCTGCTTAATATCGGGCATTTGACTGGTTCTATAATTGCTCACCAAGTCTTGCAAAAGTGTATCAAATACTACAGTTGACATATCTGAAAAACAATGTACAAGCTCGTACTTGATGTCCTCTGTTTTTTCTATTTCTCTTTGTGTTTCAGTTATCTCTTTTGTATTTTCATCGCAAAAAAAGCACAATATTTTTTTATTTAATTTCTTTGCCAAGTTGTATTCCGACAAAGTTGCACCATAAATAGGCTCAGAATTATCTACCAACAATATAAAAACATCGCATCTGGCAACTTCATCTAAATAGGCGGACTTTACATCTTTGGAACTTCCTGGTTCATTTTCAAATACATACGCATTTGCTAAGCCTGTATCTTCAATCATTTTTTTTAATGCTTTTCGAACATATGTGTATTTTTCTCTACAAAATGAACTAATAAAAACATCGAATTTCCTTTTTACTTGCATATTGATGCCTCATTTAATAAGTTATTCTCAATAAATTTCCCTCTACGCTTAAATATACCCACAGCATTATAATGCATAGATGAGCTTGAAAAGAGTGTGGTTTAGTGATATTTATTACAATGCCGCGTCCATCGTTATTTTAATTCCGTAATAATTCTTGACACTAGTGCTTCACACACCGTATTACCCGCCTGCTTGTACCGTTCACGTAATGGGACGGTAGAAGGGAATGTAAAGCTCGGCGGAAAGCCTTGCAGGGCTAAACATTCCATCGGCGTTATACGGCGAATGCCGAACTTGTCTTTGAGTACGGGAACGCGGTTCGGATACGTTCCCATATTAGCTTTGAGCGTAAAGGCGATGCCGTCTTTGCTCGACTGTATGCCGTAATCGGAAAAGCGATAGAGCTGCTTATCGTCCCGAACGGCAGCGACCATCTTATCGTACCCGTAATCACCGGGATGAAGATAAAAGGATTCATCCGCTTTCTGCGCGGTATCGATGACGTCGGTGATCCGTCTCGTCAAAGGTTTTTTGTCGGGGAAAGCAAATCGCCGGCATTGCTCCTCATCGCGAAAAGCCACCAAATAGGTACGGGTACGATGCTGCGGGATATCGGCATATTCGCAAGCATCCGCCACGAGGTAGCGCAGGAAGTAATTGCGCCCCGCAAGCTCCTTATGGATGACGTTAAATGTCCTGCCGCCGTCGTGTTCGGTAAGGTTTGCGACATTCTCCAAAAAGACGACGAAAGGATGTTTCGCATCGATCGTCTTTCCGATCTCGAAAAACACGTTGCCGCGCGGATCGGAAAAGCCTTTCTGTTTACCGCACACGGAAAACGGCTGACACGGAAAACCTGCGGCAAGGATATCGAAATCGGGTATGGACGCCTTATCTATTTCCCGAATATTGCCCTCGACCAACGGAACGTGCGGAAAGTTGTGGCGATAAGTCATACAGGCGTACTTGTCTTTATCGTTCGCCCATACGACGGTATGCCCCGCCTTCTCCAACATCAGATCGATGCCACCGATCCCGCAAAAGAGGCTCGCCACACGAAGTCCGCTCATTTTTTCAATTTGAAGCGGAATTGTAACGCCAATTTCAAATAATATTTTCCGTCATCCTTCTTATAGATCTCCATGTACTTGTGGCGAGAACAAG
>CAJFGA010000034.1 GCA_904374385.1 uncultured Clostridia bacterium
CTGCGGTTCGGCGGCTCTGCCGAGCGCGGTCTTCATGCCCGCCATGCCCGGGCGCGTCAGCACCGGGCCGGGCGCGATGCAGTTTACCCTGACGCCGTAGGGAGCGCCTTCTTTTGCGAGGGATTTATTCAACCCTGACATAATGGCGCTCTTAGAAGTGGCATAGTCTAGGCCGTAAATATCCCCTTCCAAGCCTGTAATCGAACCAAAATTGATGATCACCCCGCTTTTTTGCCGCTTCATTTGGCGCATCGCTTCGTGACAGAAATAGATTGTCCCCATCAAATTGACCTCTATGCCCCATTGTATCTGATCGATCGGAAGGTCGCAAAATTCGTCCCAACGCCCGAAAATCCTGCATGAATTGCCGCCTGCACAATTGATCATAACATCCAACGACCCGAATTTTTCCACTACCTGTGCCACTGCATCTTTTACTTCCGTAAAATTTCTGACGTCGCATCGGATAGGAAGCAGCCTGCCTTTTCCCTCGCAGAACATGCAGGCTATCTTTTTCAGCGCCGCTTCGTCGCAGTCGCAAAGTACAACATTCGCGCCTAAATCGAAGAAATTCTTTCCCGCTATCAGCCCCATTCCCGAAGCGCCGCCAGTTATGATCACCGTCTTTTTGTCGAACTCTCGTTCCATGAACATTTCTCCTGCCGCCATAAACTATTTTTATTTTAACACCTTGACAAAGCGATTTCAATATGCTATACTATCAAAAAACAGCACAATACTACTGAATTTTAGGCAGAAAATGGAATTAAATGACATTGATATCACTACTTTGATCGTGAATAAATATATAGACGACCATAATTACAGCCGCAATTACAATAATGCGCCGCGGCCGTTCCATTCGATAGCCATCATGCTGAACGGCAACGGCACGCTCTTTTATAAAAAGGCGGCGATCAGTCTTTTTCCGGGAGACGTCTTTTATATTCCGCAAGGATCGACATACTCTTCCAGTTGGGAAACAGACGATAAAAATTCGCACATAGCCTACTTTTCCATGCATTTCGCATTCGAAAAACAGTTGAAGGACTTTTACAATAACAGCTATCCGCTGCAAAAATTTGCAGTAGAAAACGTTGTCGACTTGATCGAAAAATACGAAAGGCTGCAACAAAGTCTTCTGCTTGCGCCGGAAAGCAATTTCTTTTCCGTTTCCTTCTTTTTTGATATTTTGGCGACTATACTTCCCAAAATGCGCGTTGCCCCCAACGACAGTTTGGTCCAAAAAATTGAACCGGCACTCGAATATCTGCAAACAAACTTTCATCAGCCAGTTTCTATCAGGCAATTGGCTTCTCTCTGTTATTTGAGCGAATCTCGCTTTTTTACGCTTTTCAAAAAGCAAATAGGGTTATCGCCGATACAATATAAAAACCAACTCAAAATCAAGCGCGCCGCACAGTATATCCTCATTTATCCGTATAAATCGATCGAAGAAATCGCCAATGAATTTAATTTTTCATCTTCCGTATTTTTTATCAGGCAGTTCAAAAAGTATTTCGGGCTGACGCCCTTTCAATATAAAAATAAAATGTTAAAATCTGAGTTGTGATTGATCGCTGCCGCCTTAGGCGGTACCCTATAATTTAAAAACGGATCTTTGCATGCATTTTATCGCTTTAAAAGGCAGCCTGTTCGGGCTGCCTTTTTGTATACCGTTATGGGGAAATATTCCCGGAGCAAAAGAAAAAACCTAACCCGAACCAAGCCGTTCGTTTTAGGTTTTTCCTGGTGGGAAGAGGTAGATTCGAACTACCGAAGTCGTAGACGTCAGATTTACAGTCTGATCCATTTGGCCGCTCTGGAATCTTCCCGTATGAAATTGGAGTTGCCTCTCGCTTCATCGAATGGAGCTGGTGATTGGAATCGAACCCACAACCTGCTGATTACAAATCAGCTGCTCTGCCAGTTGAGCTACACCAGCACATACTTTTAGGCTGATTTTCGTGTTCAGCTTGACTATTATATCATATTTCAGAAAAAAAGCAAACAATTTTAAGGGACATTTTTTGAAAAGTACAAAAAAAGTAGAAAAGCCCCGCAAGCTGTGCCCAATGCACAAAGACCTTGCCCAATCGTATTCGACTCCCGCCTTACTTTTCGTACATCCGCCGATTTTCGAAAGTTTTCAAACATCCGCCGGCTTAGCCGGCGGATGTTTGATTGGGGTTGTACAGCGGATAAACCTCGGCTCATTCCGCCGGGATTTCCGCTACGACTGAAACTTCCTTAAGAACAATCGAACCCGTCGATTGAACGCCTGCATCAAAATAATATTCGATGATAAAATTGGAAGCCGCTCCGTCTTTGATCGCAAAATATATCGTATGTTCGCCGGCTTCGTAATCCGCCCTGTGCATCTGCGTTTCACCGGCGCCTGTCGTATCCGCGACATAGCACACATAGACGTTCGTCTTTTGATCCACAGTAAAGGTCATTTTCAGGTAGCCGCCCTCTTCGGCAGAGTAACCGGAAACATCCTGCCAAACTTTTGCCCAAACATCGCGGGACGTTGTCCAGTTGATCGCAACTTCGCCACCGTTCTCCTCGATCGCATAGGCGGCCGCTCCCCAGCCGAATTTTGCATTCGGATCGTAAGGCGTGCCGATATTGGCGCCGGCTTCGACATTTTCCGGTTCCGCTACGATCTCGATTGCCGTAAAAGTAACCTTGCCTGCCGCCACAGCAGCGTCTGCATTGAAATAATAGTTGAGCGTAAAGTTTTCCGCCAATCCGTCGGGAAGCGCGATGTACACATCATGGCTACCCGCTTCAAAGACGGTATGATCCTGTATCGCATTGCCGTTCAGATATACGCCGATCTTGACGTTCGGCTCTGCCGTAAAGGCGAGATGCAGATACCTGCCGCTGACATCCGCAATGTAACCGGTAAATTCCTGGTTGACATAATCCCATTGCGGGCGCCCTTCCTCCCAGCTGACGACGGTGTTGCCGTCAACCGTTTCGACGGCGTATGATTGCTCCATACCGACCGCAGGGGAAGAAGAATTGTCGTACATCGTACCGATGCTGACCTCTTTGACAAAGCTCACTTCGGATATCGTGATGCTGCCCGCTTTGACGGCAGGCTCTTTTGCGTCGAGATAATATTCAATGATAAAGCTCGAAGCCGCCTCTTCATACAGAGGGAAATACACGGTATGTTCGCCCGCATCGTAATCCGCCCTGTGCATTTGTGTTTCACCGGCTCCTGTCGTATCCGCAACGTAAAGGATATAGACGTCCGTCGTCCTCTCCACCGAGAAGGTCACCTTTACAAAGCTGCCTTCCTCAGCCGCGTAGCCCGATACATCCTGCCAAATCTTCGCCCAGGGACCGCGTCCGTCCGCCCAGCTGATCACCGTTTCGCCGTCTTTTTCTTCCACGTTATAGGCCGCTTCGCCCCAGCCCAATTTGACGTTGGGGTCGTACGGCGTGCCGATCGAGAGCACTCTGACGGGGGTGGAAGGCGTATCGATGATGTCGCCGGGATCCTCTTCCGCCGTCTGCGGGGCAGCTGCCTCTGTGGTGCCGAGCACCAGCTTGCCGTCGCGCGCGATCGCGGGATTCGTTGCACTGGCAACATAGCCCTGATTGACGCCGAGCGAGATGCGCGACATCGCGGTATCGCCGAAGCAGTTGGTGCGCGCAAGTTCAAACAGATTGCCGTCCGTATCCTCGACATAAGCCGTCATCCAGCCGCCGTCGCGTACGAGGGTGACATAGACGCCGGCATTTTCCAAAAATGCCTCTTCGATCGCCACCCCGCCGTCGGAAAGCAGGTTGAAATGCACGAAGGCGTCGCTGTCGCTGAAGCCGCCAAACGCGCCGTCTGCATCATAACCGAGCTTGAAATGATACCACTGGCTGTTGGCGAGCGTTCCTTCCATATCGATATTGAGATTGAGGCGGAATTCGAGCTGATTCTTCGCCATTTCTTCGGCTGCGGTCGCGAAGTCCTGATCGCCGATATCCCAGCCGAGGAAAATGCGGAGGGCAAACTGCGTCGTCGGTACGGCGAGGTTATAATTGTTATCCTGCACAGAGGCATAGACGCGCGACGTCGATTCGGGCACGGTGACCTGCGCCGAAGTAAGCAGGAAAGTTTTCTGCTCATAGATGTCCTTCGCCTGCAATTCAGAGGTGCATGCCTCGTCGGCAAAGTTTTTGCCGCAAACGGTGCAATGGTAATATTCGATCGCATCGCAGGCAAACATCGTTTCCGCGGTGAACGCGTCCACCTTTTCGGGCTTGTGCGCAGCAGGGATAACGGTTTCGGCCTGCGTGATCTCTTCGGTGCCTGCCGCGTCTGCAAAGAGCTTATCGCAGCCGCTACACTTCCAATATTGGATGTTGCCGTCGCGTTCGCAGCGCGCTTCCGTCGCGGCAACTTCCGTCAGCGTATGGACGTGTTCCGTTACGGTCGGGCCGCATGCAGCCATGCACGCGAGGATCATAATCAGCGCGAACATGAGTGCAAAGGTGCGTTTGAAATTGGGTTTCATTCCTTTTTCCTCCTTTATCTCCGCCGTTTTTGCAGAATCCTGCGCGGCGGTAATTTTTCATCGTTTGCACGGTGCGCCCGCAGGCGGCCGTGTCTCTCACTGTGTACAAAACGCAGCTGCTCCGCGGCGCCCTTCCGGCGCCGCGGAGAGCAGTCCCCGCTTTATTCCGCTGCGGCGGGCAACTCTGCCAAAAATTCCATATGCGTGATCTCGGCGCTCCCCGCTTTGACCGCTACTCCCTCCTCGGAATCGAAGAAGAAAGTGAGGAAAAAGCTCTTCATGCCGAGCGCAGAATCGGGCGCCTCGATATAGAGAGTATGCTCGCCCGCCGTCAGCACGGTATGCGGATACCATGCCACATCGGTGCCGCCGAGTTTTTCCGCATGGCACACACAGAAACGCGTATCCCGCTCCAGTGTAATGTCAACGCGCAGGTACTTAAACTGCTCATCGAATCCGGTCACTTCCGCGGCGACCCTTGCCCAAGTGTCGCGCCCGTCCTGCCAAGAAATACTCGTGCCCGTTTCCGTCTCTTCGACGGCAAACTGCTGCGGCGAACCGACCCTAGAATTGGTGTCGAACAGCTCGCCGATCTCGCCGGGCGTTGCGGGAATAAAGAACCTGCAATCGGAGATGCGCACGCTGCCCGCCTTGTCCTGATAGCCCGCGGCATAGTTGAGGAAGAAGTATACTTCGTGCGTGGTCGTGCCGTCGATATTGTCGGCGTTTACCGTGAACGTCCTCTTTTCACCCGCTTTCAGCGCAGTGTGATCCATCCAGCAGATATTCCATCCGCCCCAGTAGATGCCTATGCTGGCATCCTCTTCGCCGATGTTCTCCACCGTAAAGGTGAATTTTGTATAATCGGAAGTCAAGCCGATGACGGACATGGTTACATAAGCATCCGTCTTGTTTGCCGCCCACGTTGCGTCATAACTGCCGTCGTCATTCATTTCGACAGAAATATCGTTGATACCGGTGATCCCGCCGAGCTGCGGTTCCTGCGGGCCGGCATCGGCGCTGTAAAACTCGATGGACGTGATCTCTACCGTGCGGGTACCCGCAAACGATTCCACCCACTGGCTGTCAAAGTAGAAGTTGAGCATCGCGATGCGGCTGATGCCGGAAAGGTTGACGGTGGCGGTGTATTCGCCCGTTGCCTCGTCATACGGCAATGCCTTGACGGGGTTGTAAGCCAGCTCGACGACCGTCGTGGAAGAATTGACGCCGATACCGTACTTTTCCGCGCCTACGCTGCCCATCGCCGTACCCCAAGTCCTGAATTTGACGACCATGGTGGAAAATTCGGGCGTCCAGTAGCGGACGGGAACGTCGAGGTGATCCCAGCCGACGTCTTCGTCGTAAGTTGCCGTGATCTTCCCGCCGATCGCCGCGCCCTGCATGTGGAATTTGCTAGTGGCATCCCATTCCGCCGTAGCAAAGGGCGTATAGATCAGTTCCAGAGAGAGCAGTTCAAAAGAGGCCGCCCCGGAACCCTGCGAATCGATATAGAAGCGGATCTCGCTCAGGGCAGACTTGCCGCGGATATCGACGAGGATGCTGCCCGACGGCGATGCGAGCGCGCCGTCAAGGGTCACCGCGGCGCCCGTTCCCTCATTGGTGCCGGAGAATGCGCCCGACCCGTCGGAAACGGTGAGCGAAGAGACGTTCGAAGATGTATAACGGATACGGATGCGGCCGTATGCGCCCGTGAAACGGCTGATCCCGACCGAAACGTATGCGCCGTCGGAAAGCCCGCCCGCCGTGTAATCGGCGGTAAATACGCCCGCATAAGAAGGATCGCTCTGCGGCGTTTTCAGAGTATAACCGCTGCCGACAGCCGTCACCTCGTCGATCGCGGGAGAGTTATCCACTTCGGTCGCGGGATCCCCTTCCTTATGGAACGAAATGTTGGAAATCGTCAGAGAACCGATCTTATCCGTCGGATTCTGCGCCGGATTGCTGTCGATATAGACGAACAGGCGGCAGACGGTCTGCGTATTGAGCCGCGTTGTCGTCGTACCGTATGAAGAATTGACCGTAAACACGTTGGCAAGGTTAGTCACAAAGCTGAGTTCGCCGTCCAGCAGCGACTCGACCAAAATTCCGGGAGCCGGCGCCGTGTCGTACCCTTCCATATAGGCGGCGGATACGGAAACCTTTTCCGCACCGACGATATTCAAAAAGTCAAAGCGGACATAGTCGTACCCCGCGCCCGGCTGATAGTTATATACATCGAACCAGACGATGCTGTATTCGGGCAGGTTTTCCCCCTCTTTGGGGTAAGAGATATCGATGCCTTCAAAGCCCTCCGAGCCGAGTTCGGTCACCGCGTAACCGTCGCTCCAGCCCACGGCGCCGATATAGGGAGCCGCACCCTCTTCCACGGCGGGCAGCTGCGGCGCCGCAGGTTTTGCGGGCGGATCGGGCACGGGGGTGATCGGCGTTTCATCGGGAACAGGGATCACGATCTCCCCTCCCGTACCGGAAGGCGTCTGATCGGACGGTTGCACGGGTTCGTTGTTGGTACATGCTGCACCCATCGCCAGGGATCCCGCAAGCAGCAGAGCCGCAAAGGCGGCAAGTAACTTTTTCATTGTTTTCCTCCTACTAATTAAGATAGGTGTAACGGGAAACGCGCCGGACGGGCGGATCTCCCTCTCTTTACGGCACTGTCACTCTTTCACCGAACCGAGCAGAATGCCCTGTACAAAGTACCTCTGCATAAAGGGATATACGCAGAGAATCGGGATCATGGAAATAAAGATCTGCGCGGAACGGAGCGTCATGTCGTTGCTCTTGAGCATCTCCTCGATCTGTTCCGGAGGGTATTGCTGCATATTGTACTCGAGCTTTTGAAAACTCTCCATGATATTGTAAATGTATGTCTGCAACGGCCACTTCGAGGAATTATTCATGTACAGATACGCATCGAACCAGTTATTCCAGTGCCCCACCACCGACAAAAGGGTGATCGTCGCAATAATGGGCAGGGAAACGGGCAGCACGATCTGCAGCAGGATGCGGTAATCCCCCGCTCCTTCGATCTCTGCCGCTTCCAACATTTCATTGGGTACGTTGCGGAAAAAGTTGACCAGAAGGATCAAATTCCAGGGGGAAAGCGCGCCGGGCAGGATGAGCACCCAAAAGCTGTCTACCAACCCGTATGCGGCGATCATACAATAGGTGGGCACCGTACCGCCGTTAAAGAACATGCACATGAGGATCAGGCATACATAAAACCTTCTGCCTTTGAGCTTTTTGCGCGCAAAGGCGAGCGGGTATGCCGCCAGCGCCGTGACGGCGAGGCAGACCGCCGTGCCGACGAGCACGCGCGCCACGGAAATCCCGAAAGCGACGAAGAATGCGCTCTGTTGGAGCAGGTACGCATAGCTGTTGAGAGTAAAATCGACGGGCCAAAAGGTGACGATGCCCGCGGAAACCGCCGACCGGGAGCTCAGTGACACCGCCAATATGTAAATAAACGGGAGGATGCACAGGATGCTCCAAAGGCTGAGGATGACGATGATAACGGCGAGAAATATTTTCCTGGAAAGGGAGGTGCGGATCTTGTTCGGATTTTTCTTCAATACTGCAGATTCCATATCACAGCACCTCGTAGTCCAGTTTCTTCGCGGCGAACAGATAGCTCGCGCCGAACATGATACAGCAGATCACCGATTTGAAAAAGCTCACCGCCGTACTGATCGAATAGGAATAAATACCGCCGCCGCCCGAACCGCTCTTACCGTCGCCGAAGGCGATGCGGTATGCCATCGTATCGATGATGTCGCCCGATTGATATACCGCCGAATTGTACAGCGAAAGTACTTGTTCGAAGCCCGCGTTCATAATATTGCCGATATTGAGCACCACCATGAGGATGATGATGGGGCGGATACAGGGCAGCGTGACATGCAGGCACTGCTGCACGCGGTTCGCGCCGTCGATCTGCGCCGCCTCGTAGAGACCGGGCGCGACGGCGGTGATCGCCGCCAAGAAGTAGATCGCTTCATAGCCGAGGCTCTTCCAAAGTTCAGAAACGAACAGCACGACGGGAAACCAAGTATTGCTGCCGAGGAAGGAGACCGCCTCTCCGCCGCACGCTTCGATCAGCCTGTTGATGGGGCCGCTCAAACTCAGCAGATCCATCATGACCGATGCCAATATGACCCAAGACAAAAAGTACGGTATAAAGACGATGACTTGGATCGCCTTTTTGAGGCGCAGGTACGGGATCTCGTTGAGCAAGAGGGAGGTCAGAACGCCCAAGCCGATGAGAAGTACCAGCTTGACAATGCTGATATACAGCGTATTGAACAGCACCCGCTGAAAATCCGGGCGGGAAAAGACCATCCGAAAAAAGCCCAGCCCTACGAAATCCGCACTGAACAGCGCCTCGAAATATCCCATCCCGTATTGCGGTTGGTATCTGCTGAACGCCATCCACAAGCCTAAAATGGGCAAAACGTTGAACAGGATAAGGAGCACGGCACCCGGCAACATCATGCTGTGCAGGGCGATCTGTTTTTTCGTCTTAGATTTGATCTGCATCATTGCGCCGCCTCAGACTGCGCCTGATGCGCATCGTACCACTGATTGACCTGTTCGAGCACCGCACTGCCGCCGTTGCTATTATAAGTGCTGACGAAATTATCCCATTCGTCCAGGCTCCTTTCGCCCAAGATCACGCCGAGGAAAAATTCGTCCATGTATGTATCCAGCCAGCCGCCGTACGTCTGCTGCGCGGGCGTCCTCTCGCCGTAGAAAGCATTGACACGGCTCGGTTTTTCGCCCGTAGACAGTTCCGCGACGTAGGAATAACCGCCTTTCGGATTGATCGTCTGTTCATAGATGCCGTAACCGTTCTTTTCAGCGCTGTTCATATCCGCCGTACCCTTGCCGTTTCGGACCGCCTGCATATACGGATAGCCGTATTTGAAGCCGTTGTCGCGCTCGCGGATCCACAATTTATTGAAGATATCGGCATATTCGCCGCTCTCCATCTGCGCATACCACGCCTGCCAGTCGAAGTTATCTTCGCACATGGCGGTCAAAGTCGATTCGGATATGCGGAAACCGGCGTCCCAAAGTTCTTCGAACACCTCTTCAAGGCGATAGTACGAATCCATCGAATACGGGGTGTACCAAAGTTTAATGGGCACCCAGCTGTAGAAGAATCCGCCTTCGGGCGTCGCGAGAGAGCCGTATTTATCCTGCGCTTCGTCGCTGTAGAACATATCATAGAACAGGTTGCACAGCTTTGCCGCCGCTTCGGGATGTTCGAATCCCCTGCGCACGACGATATAGGAGCCGAGGTTGGCGGCGTCCACGACCGGCAAGGACTGTACGCCGTCTTTGGGCGGCAGTTCGATGGAAATCCACTCCGCATCCGGCGTGTAAGCGTTGCTGACCGAAGACTGCAGCGGGTAAGAAGCCGCGTGCCACATGCCGGACACGATACCGATCTTGCCGGCTGTGATATCGGAAGTGACGTTACCGTCCAATTCCGTATAAAACTCTTTGGAGATCAGCCCCTCTTCATACAGTTTGCGCAGCTCTGCAAGTGCCTCTTTCATCTCGTCAGAGGTGTTGGCATCGATCAATTCGCCGTCCTTTTCGAAGAAAGCATTGGGCTGAGTACCGAAAATATTGAACAGGCCCGACGCGGTGTTGTTGCCCTGCGCCGCCAATTCCTTGGTGATACCGATAGGGATGATCTCGCTGGCGGCGACCCCCTGAGAGGCCGCAGCGATCGTTGCCGCATTGTCGCGGAAGGCGCGCGCCACGTCGATCAATTCTTCATAGGTCGTGGGGACTTCTTTGCCGACGAGATCCAGCCAGTCCTTGCGGATATACAGCTTTTGCGCCGACTCGTTGGGGTTGTTGACGCTGGGGAAAGCGTACAGCTTTCCCTCCTGCATGCAAGTTTCCAATCCCGGATAATAGAGGTCGTCGAGATAATAATTTTCCCTTAAATTTTCGTTCAGGTACCAAAAGGAGGTGCCGAGATCTTCGATCAGCCCGTTATTGCGCAGCCTTGCGAAAGTCGTTGCGTCGTTGACGACGAACATATCGGGCAATTCGTTGGATGCGATGAGCATCTCCAGGCGCTGATCGTAGTTGCCGCTCGTGAGCACGGCGTCGTACTCGAGCTCGATATTGAGATAGCGGAGCGCCGCGTCGTTAAAGGCATTGTTTGCCGGGCCGGATGCCGCGCCGTTGTACGTTTCCGGAACGTTGCCGATCCTGTCGTAGTTGATGCCCAGTACATGAATCGTCACCGTTTCGTCGTACGGCTCGAGCGGGTCGTAATCGTCGCCGAGCGGATTTTCGGGCAATGTGCCCGGATCAATAACTTCGTAATCTTCGTAGATCGATACGGGACCGCATGCCGCAGCCGAAGCGCCGAGCGTCAGCGCGGCGAGCAATATCGCGACCGGTTTTATAATTTTGTGTAATTTCATAGAGTATCCTCCTCCGTTATTGCCGACGGATCAATCGGCGTAAAGGCTGAGTTCGCTGATCCACATCAGGTTCGGGCGAGAATTCGGGCCGTCGCCTGCCGTCTGTACCACGCGGTAGAGATCGGTCGGCGAGGAAACGGTCAACGCGATTTCGCTGCGCGGCGTTTCGGCGGGGATGTCTGTCGCTTCGCCGACGCGCACCCAAGCGCCGTCTATGTACGCTTCTACATATACTTCTTTGGAAGAATATACGACGCCGTTGTCCCATGCCCAGTCAATAATGAGTTTTGTCGCCTGCACTTCGTTGGAAGTTTCGATCTGCGCCCAGTGATCGAGCACCGTTTCCGCGCTCGCCCAGTTTGCCCACTGGAAGCCGATCGTTTCAAAATTTTCCGCATTGGCTACATAGCCGTCGTTGAGCGCGCCGCTGCTGTAACCCGTAAACGAAGAATCTACCGAAACGATGCCGCCGTTAGACGAATAAGCGAGATTGGCTTCGGACGTATCGCCGTTCATTTCCACGCCCTCGATCGGGTCGCGCAAAGACAGCGCGCGGACGCCGCGCTCACTCGTAGGGCGGAGGTCATACGGCGCCATCGGGCCGTCGAGGATGCGCCCGTTCATCGTGAGGTAAGGGATAAAGTCAAATTCCCAGTCGAGATTATAAATCGCCTGTTTGATCGTTTCCGCGCCGTCGATGGGATAATACTCCAAACCGAACACGGGGAAATATTTTTTCTGGCGGACGGCATTGACGATGGAAACACCCCACTGCCTGTTATAGGCAAACTGCGCGGAATCTTCCGCCAGCATGTCATAGCGGAACGTCGTGAGATCGTACGCCGTGCTGAACAGTTCAAACATGACCCCGTCGAGAGATTCATAAACGGTGGGAACGACGGTAAAGCCGCGGTTCAGCACCATCTTTATGTCAGGCCACTTTTCATCGACCGATCGAATGAGATCGCACATGTCGTTGAACGTTTCGGGGAAACGGTCTACAGAATCTACGGTGTCGATAAAGATGCCGTCAAACCCCATATCTACGATCCTCTGGATCTCATTATATAGAAATTCGCGCCATGCGGGGGAACCGGGATCGGTGTAGTAGGAACCCCAATCGCCGTTGGGAATGGGCTTATCTTCGTCATCGTACAGATAATAAGAACTGAACCCGCCGGGGCCCATCCCGTCTCCGGTGCGCAGCGGATTGTCCTCGCCGAATGAGATATAGCAGACCGTCCAAACGCCGGCATCCTGCAGCTTCTGCAAACCCTCTGCCCCGATATTTTCGGAAAGGATGGCTACGTCATATTTGAGCATTTCTTCCTGGAATACGCCGTAATTGCAAAAATAGGAACTGACGTTATTCCACTCGCGCTTTTGCCCGTTGCGATCGCTGTAATCCGCTTCTTGATAAAAGAGCGCGGTATTCTCTTCCGTATTGCCGGACGACCTATTGCAAGCCGCCGCAGGAATGATCATTGCAACGGTCAACACCGACGCAATCAGTGCCAGTAACTTTTTTTTCATGCTCTTTCCTCCTTGCTTTGGAAATAAATTAAATTATTCGGAAAAGCCCTTGATCGACTTTTCAAACGCTTTAAGGTTGACGCTCTCGCCGTCGTGCAGGCGTGAGTATTCGGCGGCAAACGCCATCATGTGGCTTTCAATGGCGCTGTAAATGCCGGAGATCGCTTCTTCGTGCCCCTCGCTCGTTTCGTCAAAGAAATCGGTGAGCAATTGGTTGTCGCCGCCGCCGTGGCCGGAAAGGTCGGTCGCAAGTTTATTGATGTCGTAGACCTCCGTCTCGCCGCCGAAAGGCGTACAGCGAATGATGTTGCTCCGCTGATCCCCTTCGATCTCTCCTTTTGTGCCCATCACGCGGATAGAGCGGAACACCTCAGCGGAAAAAGCGGACATCGTAAAGCTCACCGTAACGCCGTTTTCATAACGGATGGAGACCGTTTGATGATCGACCACGTCATTGTCGCAGGCAAACACGCATCTTCCATAAGGGCCGCGCTTGAGTGCCTTTTCCACTTCCTTTACATCTCCCGTCGGCGCCACCACGCAGCGCACCCAGGGGCGCTGTGTCTGCGTTTCCGGGCTGAGATAGATCTTTTTGGCGCTGTAGACGCAGCTGTCGCAGTAAGGGCAATCGAGGCAATAGTCCGCCGCTCCCTCCGGGCGATGCGCAGCGTTGAAATAGCTGAGCGAACCGAAAGATGCCAAGCTGTCGCAATGGGCGCCGATCAGATAATTCAAAATGTCCAAATCGTGGCAGCTCTTCTGTAAAATCATCGGGCTGGAACGCTCAAAATTGCTCCAATTGCCGCGGACAAAGGAATGCGCCTGATGCCAGTATCCGACGTTTTCCACCGCATCGATGTTGACGACCTCGCCGATCTTACCCGAACGGATAATATTTTTGATCGTCCTGTAAAAGGTGGTATAGCGCAGCACATAGCAGACGGCAACCTTTTTATGCAGGCGCTTCGCCTCGTCGCGGATGGCGATGCAGTCTTCCGGCGTCGTCGCGATCGGCTTTTCCAAAATGAGGTCATATCCCCTCTGCAATCCCGCCATCGCATGCGCGATGTGCTGCTGATCTTGCGTTGCCACGATGAGCACATCCGCGAGCTTTTCCTTCGACAGCAATTCTTCCGCGCTCTTAAAACATCCTTCGGGAGGAACGTGCAGATCTTCGGCCGCCAATTTGAGTTTGGCTTCGTCGATATCTGCAATTGCCACGACTTTCATTCTTTCCGGGTGAATTTTTTGATACTGCGCATATGTGTAGAAACCGCGGGGCCCGAGCCCCACAACCGCAACAGTTTTCATTTCTCTGCTCCTTCGTACCTCGTTTTTTTGATTCTGTCTTCCGCTTCGCCGCTTCGAGGACTCCCCGCGCACGGTTCCGACGCATTTTTTCGACCTTTTCTTTGATTTTAACACCATTTTTCCGCCGTGTAAATGCACAAAATTCCAAGAAACAAGCACAATCATCCAAAATCATAGATTTTTGTTTCTTTTTTCAAAAAAATCTTGCAATTATCACTTCCTTCGGATATAATAACGGCATGAAATTGGTCATCGATGAAGACAAGCTGTATGAACTTTTAAAAGACTTTCATCAACTCACGGGGCTGAAAGTTTCCTTTTCAAAAGATTACGATACCCCCATTATGGGAGTACCGCACAATATCTGCGCTCTTTGCCGCTATAAGCAGAGCGATCACGAATTTTATCTACGGTGCAAAGCGTGCGACAAAAATGCGTATGACAATGCTACCCGCAGCGACGAGCCATACATCTACGAGTGCCACTATCATCTGACCGAAGCGCTGCAGCCCGTCGTGGTATACGGCAAGATCGTCGGTTATTTTCAAATCGGGCAGATGCTGGGCGACCGAGACAAATTTATACGGCTCAATCGCCCGACCGATTACGAGCTGTCTTTGCTCGAAGATCTGGCGTCCCCCACGCCCGAAACGCTGCGCGCGGCGGCTGCGATTTTATCCTGCCTTGCCAAATACACCGTGATCGATCAATACATCGGGCTCAGCGCCCAACAGAACCTCGACGTTGTCCTCGAATATATCGACGAGCATTACAGTGAACGCATCACCGTTGCTGATCTGTGCAAGATCTTTCATTACAGCCGCTCTTCCCTCTTTATGCACTTTAAAAACGAACTCAATCAGGGTGTAACGTCCTATATAAATAATTTGCGGCTGGAAAAGAGCAGAGCGCTGCTGAAAGAGCATTCCGTCAAAGAAGTTGCCACCCTCGTCGGGTTCGAAAACACCAACTACTTTTCGCGCGCGTTCCGTAAAAAATACGGCGTTTCCCCCTCCTCCTATTTCAACAAAAAGCCAGCAGCACCCCCACCCACCCGAACATAGACTGAAACTGATTTATTTAAAACTTTTTGTAAATAAAAAATCCGGATCTTTTAACAGATCCGGATTTTTTAGCAATAATTTTCAATTTGTACGTCACATATCGAAATATTCGCCCACATCGGCATGATCGCTATATTGCTTGCGTACTTTGACGATCACCGAGCCGTCAGGCTGTTCGGCTTCTTCCACGATGCGATAGCGCGTTCCCGCCCTTATAAGCATATTCTTATATTTTTCGACATCTTCGTGATTGTATTTGACCTGCAATTCTTTGCTCAGTCCGCAATCTTCTTTTTGAAAAAAAAACCAATGTCTGAAATATGCACGCCGCTTTTACACGTTTCATTTCCGATCACCTCCTTTAAGCTATCCGCCCGACAGAGCAGAAAAGCCTGAGTCAGAGAGATACAAGCGAAACTGAAAAGTTTGCAAAATTCAAACTGCCGCTGAATGATGCAGGCCCGTACAATACTCCCGTGGCATCCCTTTGATGCCCTTATATTTTAGCAAAAAAACGCCAAAAAGTCAATTATCGTTTTTTCCAAAAAATCGAAAAATTTTTGATCGAAATGAGACCTTTTTTGAAAATAACCTTCCAAAACAGGATTGTGCAGCCTTCTGCAACCCGCTTATCCTTGCCGGACAGCAAACGGCGATGAAGAATTACTTTGTGCCGAACAGACGATCCCCTGCATCGCCCAAACCGGGCAAAATATACCCGTTTTCGTTCAATTCACGATCGAGCGTTGATACATAAACGCGGACATCGGGATGCTCGCGTGCGACCCGTTCGATCCCCTCGGGCGCGGCGATGATCGACATCATCTTGATATTTTTGCACCCGCGCTTTTTCAGTGCGGCAAGCGCGTCACAGGCCGACCCTCCCGTTGCGAGCATCGGATCGACAAGAAACACCGTCTTATTCTCGATCCCGTCCGGCAGTTTACAGTAATATTCCTGCGGCTCGAGCGTATCTTCGTTGCGGTACATTCCGATATGCCCGACGCGCGCCGTCGGAAAAACTTTGTGAACCCCGTTGACCATGCCTAACCCCGCGCGCAGGATGGGCACGATCGCAACGCTCTCTTCGGGAATGCGGTACTGCACCGTCTTTTCGAGGGGTGTTTCCACTTCGACGGGAACGAGCTGCACATCATCCATGCTGACGTACGTCATGATCTGCGTGATCTCTTCCACGAGTTCGCGGAATTCCTTCATGCCCGTTTTTTTGTCTCGCAAAATAGAAATTTTATGTTTGATCAACGGATGATCAAAAACGAATACGTTAGGATATTTTTCCATCTTCATCCGCCTCCGCCTGCATAGCTTCACTCTCTTGCGCGGCGACTTCTTCCGCCTTATTCGCAGGCGCCCCGCCTTCTCCGCCCGTTCCCGCGGTTTCTTCCGCAGCCGCCGCAAGCGTTTCCTTTCTCTTTTTTCCTATATTGACGAGCGCATTCGTCAATATACCGAGGATGAGCGCGCAGGCGATGGCTGTGATGGTGATCTTGCCGAAAGTCAGCGCCATTCCGCCCACGCCGGTAACGAGCACGGCGGAAACGGTAAACAGATTTCCGTTGTCGTTGAGGTCGACTTTCTGCACCATTTTCAGACCGCTGACGGCAATAAAGCCATACAAAGCGATGCAGACGCCGCCCATGACGCAATTGGGTATACTGGCAAGGAACGTGACAAACGGCGCTATAAAAGCCGCGACCATGGCAAAGATGGCTGTCACAAGAATGGTGACCACGGAAGCATTGCCGGAAATAGCAACGCAGCCGACAGATTCGCCGTAGGTCGTATTCGGGCAGCCCCCGAAAAAGGCACCCACCATGGAACCGACGCCATCGCCCAATAGCGTCCTCGAAAGGCCGGGATCGGTCAAAAGATCCGTTTCAATGATGGAAGATATATTTTTATGGTCGGCAAGGTGTTCTGCAAAGACGACGAAGGCGACGGGAATATACGCGACGGCGATCGTGCCGATGTAAGCGCCGATACTGCTGCCCTCCGCCACATAATCCGCATTCACAAATGCTTCAATAAAGGTGAAAGCCGGAACCCAATCCATCGACTGGAAGATGGTAAAATCGATGATGCGCAGAGATTCCGCACCGGGAATAATATAGCTGAACGCCGTAAAGATGGCGGCGACCGCATAGCCGGACAGGATGCCGATGATAAAGGGGATCATCTTCAGCATTTTCTTCCCATAGACGGAGCAGACGACCGTAACCGCAAAGGTAATGAGCGCGCAGAGCAAGCACAATATAGAATTGGTATTCATCAAATAGCTGCTGGTGGCGCTGTCGTAAGCGGTGCTGACAGCGTTGGAAACAGCACTGCCCGCAAGGGAAAGCCCGATGAGAGCGACCGTAGGGCCGATCACGGCGGCAGGCATGATCTTATCGATCCACTTTACCCCTGCCAATTTGACGGCAACGGCGATGACGACGTATACAAGCCCGGCAAAAATGGCGCCGATGATGAGCCCGAGATAACCGAGCGACATGGAAACGCCGCCCGCAAACGCGGCGCACATCGAACCGATGAAGGCGAAAGAACTGCCCAAAAACACGGGGCTTTTGAATTTGGTAAACAACAGGTACACGAGCGTACCGGCGCCCGCGCCAAAGAGTGCGGCGGAAATCGACATATCGCTGCCCGTCGTGCTGTTGACCACCATAGGCACGGTGATCGTCGCCGCAAGGATCGCGAGCAACTGCTGCAGGGCAAATAAAATCAGTTGCCCTGGTTTCGGTCTGTCTTTGACGCCATAGATCAGCTTCATTGGTATGAACCCCCAAGTCACAAATTTTCGCGTTTGCCGCAACGGGCTAAAACACATATCGATTCATTATAACATTCTTCGACAGAAAACGCAAGGCTCTTTGCCGCTTTTTGCAAAGGAATTATTTTATTTTTGTTTACACAATAAAGTGCCTCCGCCGATAGGTTCGGCGGAGGCACATATCGCAGATCAAACATCAAAATTCAATTTCAAGGCCGTCATAAGAGACGATGATCCCGCGCTTTGCCATGACGGGCACCATTTCGTCATATGTTTGCCCGCCATTATGAGAAAAATGATTGGCGACGACCGTCGTCCCGGCGTCCACGATCCCCTCTTCCTGCAATCGGGCGAGCACTTCGAGATTGGTCTTTAAGCTCATATGCCCGTTGCGCCAATCCCAACCGTGCCCGAGGCAACCCGTACAGTCGAGCGACACCAAATCGAGCCGCCCGAACGTTTTGAGCTGTTCGTATACTTCTTCGAAAAACACGCCCGTGTCATGCGCGTAAAGCATCCGCTTTTCTCCGCGGCGTATTGCATAAAAGACGGGAGAAGAATTTTCATCGTGATTGGCACGGAGGGGAAGCACCGTGTATGCGCCGTCCGCCACGGCAAAAGGCTTGCCAGGCTCTACGAGACTAACGGAAATATTGCTCGCCGCGCCGTGCTTGTCTTCTTCCGCTTTGATCTTTTCAAAACCGCTTTGCGCGGCATAAAAGTGCAAAGTTTTGTGGCGGTGCGAATAGGGTTCTGACAGCATTTCAAGGTCGGCCGGATAGAGATGATCGCTGTGGCTGTGCGTGATCAGGCAATCCCCTATTTGGCTCCAATCGATAAAATAGCGCAGAGAGTGACAATAAGTATCCGCATTGAAATCGATGAGCAAAACGCCGTCGATAAGCGCTTGAGAGCGCGTCCGCACCGCCCTGCCGCCCGTTTCGCGCGAGCGCTTGCAGACCGCACATTCGCAGTAGGGCGCCGGCACGCCCTCATATGCCGCCGTACCCAAATATTTGATCTTCATGTTCTGCCAAACCTCCGCAAATTGCTAAACACTCGTTTATTATATTTCACCCGATGCGGCGAACGCAAGCGGTTGCGTAAAACACTTTAAATTTCATCGCAGCGCTCGATCGAACGGATAAATTTATTCTGTTCCATGATCTCGCCCAGCCGGCGCGAAGAAAATTCTTTATCCGTATTCAGCGTAGCGTGATAAACGGTATCTTCCCCTTTCTGTTCGATAACGAGGCGGTTGAACCGCTCCACCTGAAACAGCTCTTTGATCTTATCCGTCTCTCCGTCAGTGCAAATAAAACATATCTTCAGCTGAAAAAACTTTTTCGTGCGGAAGATCTTCCAGTTGGCATGAAAGAGACACTGCGCGGCCATGATAATAGCCGTAGCCCCCGCCGCCACAATGTAAAGTTCTGCCCCCGCCGCCATACCGACGCCCGCCGTAGCCCAAACGCCCGCCGCGGTCGTCAGACCGTGGATTTCATGCTTGCGGTATATGATGATCCCCGCGCCGAGAAAGCCGATGCCCGACACGATCTGCGCCGCCACGCGCGAGGCGTCCGCTTCTATACTGTCGCCGAATCCGTATTTGGATACCACCATCATCAGCGCCGACCCCACGCACACGATGGTATGCGTGCGGATGCCCGCTTCTTTGAATCTGAGTTTTCTTTCGTAACCGATCGCAAACCCCAGCACGAGGGCGACCAGAATACTGACAAGATATTTCAGTTCCTGTATCAATTTTTCACCTGTTTCGGATATATTCCTTTAATGCCAGCAGCCAGTCTGTCTGCAGGACATCTGCGCCCTTTTCGATCAGCCAGCCCCAGCCGTAGTCCATGCCCCGCGAAAAGGCGGAATCGTCCGTATGCCCCGCCGTAATGACGGCCTTTTCGTCATATACGATCGGGTTCACCCACACGAGCAGGCCGTTTTCGTGCAGGTAGCGGATATAATCGTCCTGCACAACGCCGTCCTCCTCCGTTTCGAAAAGAATTTCGTTCCCGATATATTTGACGTTGCTCTTTAAAAGCATGTCCGTCGTCCCTCGGTCTTCCCTCCCCACGATCGCCATGAACATGAGATCGGGCACATACTTTTCTACCTGCGCCACAGTGTTCTCATCGACCCAGGCCTTGACGATGACCTGTTTTTCGACACCTGCGCGGCGGATCTCCTCGGTGATGCCGGGAATATCCGTCCAAAATTTATCCACGTTGATATAAACTTTATCTTTCAACAGCGCAAATGCTTCCTGCAACGTAGGGATATGATAACTTGTAGGCGTATCGTCGCAATTTACGATGGTCAATCGCGCCACTTCTTCCGCAGTCATTTCCGAAATGTACTTGCCGCACTTTAAAAACACCGGCTCCATACCCGGATGAAAAACGAAAAACTTTCCGTCTTTGCTTTTGGAAACGTCCAATTCCACGACGTCTGCACCCTGCATAACGGCAATTTTATAAGAAAGCAATGTGTTGCACGGGATATTCGCCCCACTCACTCCCCTGTGCGCCGCCAAAAACGGACGGCCTGCCGAATGCCTGTTTTCAAATATCGATCGATCAAAACGCATTTTCAACTATACTCCTTTTTGACTTTTGTAATAAGAAACATTCTCGAATATAAACACCCGCTGTTTTCACGGCGCTGTGTATCTTCATAAATATCGCTTAAAAAGACGTTGCCCTGCATCAAAAAACCGCCGCCCGCCGTAAAGCACGGCGCCTTTTTATAATTTGCCTGCTCCCTCGCTTTCACCTCGTAAACAGACGAAGGATCGAGCCCCTTGAATTTTACCGCCGGTGCAGGCCCGCCGAAAATTTGCTCGTAAACGGTAACTACGGCGACCGCCGTACCTTTGTCTTTGGATACGGACATGAATCCGGCGACGTTTCCGCCGAAAGCGTTGCCCAAACGGTAAAAATCGCCGAATTGCAGAACTTTACGGTATTCTTTATAAAATTC
>CAJFGA010000035.1 GCA_904374385.1 uncultured Clostridia bacterium
GAAAAATCCGCTGTATCTGAACAATGTTTCGTTCTTCCGCGTCATCAATTTGTTCAATTCGTATGTAGGAAGCACGCATTATCAATGGGCAGCCGAGGCTTTCAGGGATTACGGCATCACCGCGGAGCAATATTTTACCGGGATGCGGTCGTATTATACGGAGGAAAGATGGAATCAATTGACCTGACAAGGGAAAAAGAGCGCGAAGAAGAGACCGGCGCGCCCGAAGGCGGCGCAAAAAAGAGAAGGAAAAAGTTTTCGCAGGACGATACCATATTTTATTACGCCGTTCTGGCGTGGCCGATCCTTCAGTTTATCGTCTTTTACGTTCTCACTCGCGTGAACGCTGTACTGTATTCCTTTCAGACGTACGATGTCCTTACAAATACCGTAACGTGGACTTTTTCGCACGTCGAAAACGCGTTCCGGCTGATGACGTCAGAGTTGGAATATACCAGCATGATGGGTGCGACGCTGAAATTTTTTGTCCTCACCGTGGGCATCGGCACGCCGCTCGGATTGTTGTTTGCCTACTACGTCAGCAAAAAAATGTTCGCTTCGGGCGCGTTCAGGGTGCTTCTTTTTCTGCCGTCCATCATTTCCGCGATCGTTATGGCGACGATCTATCAGTTTTTTGTCGAGCGCGCCCTGCCCGAGATCGTGTATCAGATTTTTAACGTGCGCATCAAAGGGCTGATGGAAAATCCCGATACCCGTTTCGGCACACTCGTATTTTACAATATTTGGGTCGGGTTCGGCGTCAATGTGCTCATGTATACGAACGCCATGTCGGGCATTTCGTCAGAAGTGATTGAATCGGCCCGGCTCGACGGCGCCACGGGTATCCGAGAATTTTGGTTTATCTCGCTGCCGCTGATCTATCCGACGGTGACGACCTTTCTCATTACGTCCTTTGCGACCTTGTTTACGAACCAGTTCAACATCTATTCGTTTTACGGCGGCAGCGTTCCCGCGGGGATCGGCACGTTCGGCTATTACCTTTTCAACGCTACGGAACAGGCTTCGTCCCGCGCGGAATATTCCATTATATCCGCGATAGGGCTTCTTCTCACCTGTATCGCGCTGCCGCTCACGCTGTTCGTCCGCTGGCTTTTGAATAAATTTGATCCTACGGAGGACGGCGCGCAATGAAAAGTTTTTTCAAAAAGATATTCGCGCGCAAAAGCGACAGGCTTGCAAGGCGCTTCGGCCCTTTTACGGTCATCCTGCTCGTCTTTCTCATCGTATATGCCGTGAGTCTGGTCGCGCCTCTCCTGTGGGCGTTCCTTACGGCAAGCAAGTTAAACGACGATTTCAGAAGCAATATCTTGGGCCTTCCCGATCCGTTTGCGTGGAACTACACTTACGTTTTCGAAAGGTTTTATATCGTACTTACCAAACCGGGGATCGGTACCTACCGCGTCACGGTTCTGCGGATGTTTCTCAATACCATTCTTTATGCGCTCGGCTGTACGCTGACAAATTCGATCACGCTGTGCGCCACGGCGTATTGCTGCGCAAAATTCAAAAGAAAACTTTCGAGCATTCTTTATACGACGGTTCTCGTAACGATGATTTTACCAGTCGTCGGAAGTATGCCTGCGGAAGTGCAGATGGCAAAAACGCTGGGGATATATGACCACATTTGGGGTCTTTGGATCATGAAGGCGAACTTTACCGGGATGTACTTTCTCGTCTTTCACGCGGGGTTCCGCGGGATCCCGACGACGTACAGCGAGGCGGCAAAAATCGACGGCGCGAACAATTTTTACATCTTTGTGAAGATCATGCTGCCCCTGATCAAGACGCTCTTTTTTACCATCTGCCTCGTCAGCTTTATTTCTTTTTGGAACGATTACCAGGTACCGCTGCTGTATATGCCTTCCTATCCGACCATAGCCAGGGGCGTGTATGAAATGGCTTCCACCTCAGACAACGAGCTTGCGACCATCCCCATGCGCATGGCAAGTACGATGCTGGTATTTCTTCCTATTTTTGCGGTGTTTCTCGTGTTTCACAAGCGCCTTATGGGGGAACTCACATTGGGCGGAATCAAAGGATAACGGATAAGGAGTAAAAAATGACGAAACAAAGAATCAGATTTTTGCTTCCGGTGCTGCTGGCCGCCTGCGCGCTGCTGTTTGCGGGCATCTTTGTCGGTTCGGCCGCGCACGCGGAAACAGTCTGGAGTGAAGTTTCCTTTCAGGAACAGTATTATGCGGGGACTGATCTGACCATCCCCGCCCGTACGGTCACGGCGAACGGACAGACGCTCAACGCGTCCGCTGTGCTCACTTTCCCCGACGGCACGGCAAGGCGCGTTTCGGGCAGGGTCACGCTTGAAGAGACGGGCGATTATACGCTCACCTATTCGGCGGCGGCATCGGGCGCGAGTTATGCGGATAAAATTCCTTTCAAAGTCATATCCCGCGCATTTAACGTCTCTTCCAATTACAGTTCTGTAGAATATACGGACGTATCCGTCGAATTTTTTGCCAACGGCGGCAACGTTCAGTTTGACAGGGAAGGCCTGCTCGTCAACCTTGCGCAGGGCGACGTGTTTACTTCCGAACAGCTGATCGACGTATCGCGGCTGACGAAAAACGACGTGCTGATAGGGCTCTCCGTCATTCCCCATACGATGGGCGAGGCGGACTTTACGAGACTGGAATTCACACTGACGGACGCACTGGACGAATCGGTCTATCTTCGCATCAGCGTGACCAATACGACTTTCGAAGACGGGGGCGGCATCAACAAAAACGCGACCTATATTTTGGCGGGCGGGCAGAATCAGCCCCGGAGCGGTTTTGAAGGCGGCAAGGACATCGTCCACGTTGAAAATACCTGGGGAACCGGCATCATTCACAGTTTTTACGGCGACTACCGCCAGCCGAACGGCGCGGTTTTTAACGACCCGAATACGCGGCAGACCATGAAACTGCGCTACGACGCGTCGGAGATCGCTTTGTACGGTACAACCACGGGTTTTGTCATCGATTTCGACGATCCGACATATTTTACCAACCTGTGGTACGGATTCCCTTCCGGCAAGGCAAAACTCTCCATCCAGGCGTCACAGTACATCGGTTCCTCTGCGCAGTTTCTGATCTCGGAGATATACGGCACCGATCTCACGATGAGCGATTACGAAGATACCGAACCGCCGATGATCGAGATCGACAACGAGTACGAGGAGATGCCCGATGCGAAAGTCGGCGGCACATATCCCGTTCCCGCGGCGAGCGCGATCGACTACGGTTCGGGCGAGGTAGAAGTGGGCGTGCAGGTCTTTTACAACTATGATACCGATTCCGCCTTCAACGTGCCCGTCGTGAACGGCAGGTTCGAAACGGCGCGGCCGGGTATCTACGGCATCGTTTATACCGCCAAAGACGGCAACGGAAGAGAGGCGAAGGAAGTCCTCATCGTCGAAGCAAAGGCGGACGTTTCCGCACCCGAGATCGTTGTCGACGATTCGGCAAAAACTTGTTTGACCGGTGAATTGTTTACCCTCCCCGAAGTGCAGGTTTCGGGCGGCTCGGGCGAAACGTCGCTGTCCGTGACCGCGGAATGCGGCGATACTTCCATCGACTGCGAGGGCGGGTCTTTCCGGCCCGAAATCGCGGGAGAGTGGACGGTCACATACATTGCGCAGGATTATATCGGACAGATGAGCGAAAGATCGTTTACTCTGACGGTGCAAAGCAATCCCACGCCCGTATTTATCGATAAGCCCAATCTTCCGGCCGCATTCGTTTCCGGTTCACAATATGTCATGCCGGAATTGTACGCCAACGACTATTCTTCGGGCAAATCGGTCAGGGTGGAGGCGACCGCATACGTCTTTGACGCGCAGCATCCCGAAGGATATGCGGTAAAGAGCGGAGAGACGTTTAGTCCCGTCGTGGCAAACAACGGGGATAAAGTCACCGTCCGCTATACGGCGGGCAGCGCGAGCGTGTCTTACGAAGTGACGGCCATCCTTCCCTTTGAAAACAGCAGGCTGCAGCTTGCAAACTATATCATCGCAGACGGAGTTGAAAGGGAGGTGACTACGGCCGACGGTATCGCCGTGACGGCGGTCGATTCCGAAGGCAGCTGGACGTTTGCGAACGCGCTCCTGATACGCAATACGAACATCCAGTTCCGTACCTCAATAGAAAACAGCGACTATACCGCGCTCAAAGTGACGCTGACGGACGCGGCGGACGCGTCCAACGCGATCGAAGCGTACCTTTACAACAACGGCGGATCCACGCGCTTTGTCGTGGGGAATCAGTCGGTTGTGGTCAACAGCGGCTTTACTGCCAGCGCCACGCAGAACAACATTACCCTCCGCTATGCCGACGGTTATCTTGCATTGGAAGGCGCAAGTTTACAGGTGCTTACGCGCACGGACGGCCTGCCTTTCGAGGGATTCGCGGAAGACAAAGTTTTCCTCACGGTCAGTTTTGTGGGCGCGCAGCCCGGTTCGGTCTATAATTTGCTTCGTATAGGCGATCAGCTCATGAACCTTACCGGGATGGACAGGATCGCGCCGTCCGTTGAAATTTACGGCGACTACGGCGGCTCGTTCGCGCGGGATACCGTGGTGACGCTTCCCGTCGTGCGCGCCGGAGATGTGCTCGACCCGAACGTCGTATTTACGCTGACGGTCACGGGGCCTGACGGCGAACCTGTGCAGGATGTGAACGGCGTCACGCTCGACGGCGTAGATCCCGAGCAGGAGTGGAGGATCCGGCTTTCCGAAATCGGCTCTTACCGCGTGCGCTATACCGCCGCCGATACGTTCAACGACAATGAAACGCCCTTTGCCTATCAACTGATCGCGGAAAATCATACCCCGCCCGTCCTTTCGTTTGACGGAGAATGGGCGCCGGAAGCAAAGGTCGGCGAAAAGTATATCCTGCCCGGAATTTCCGTACAGGCAACGGGGGATTATACTCTATTTATCTCCGTTACGACGCCGAGCGGACTGAATACCGTGCTGCTGGATACGGAGACGGATCTCATATTCAACAGCGCCGGAAAGTATAAGATCGCGCTCATGGTCATAGATGAAAACGGCAACACGTCGAGCCATATCGTAGATGTTACGGTCGTCTGAAAAGGAGAAGGGTATGAAACGAAAAATATTTACAATTTTTTTGATTTTGGCATTGGCATTCACCTGCGTTCTCAGCGCATGCGATTCCGGCACGAGCGGCGGCAACGGCGGCGGTAACGGAAACGGACATACAAATACGTCGCAGATCGACGACGATGCGCATTACGCGACGGATGTTCTGCACAAAGTGAACGTGCGCGAGACGGATATGCCCTTTGTCACCGACAGAGAGACCGACTATTCCATCGTTGCGGTATCCGATGCCCGCGCGCAGACGGCCGCCACGTTTATCGCAAATCATCTTTACAACGCGACGGGCGCGCGCGTGAGCGTGGAGGATGCCGGTTCCGTTTCCGCAGGCGATCTGTACAGCGGCAAGTATATCGTGCTCGGCGACGAAACGCTGTTTGAAGCGGCGGGCCTTTCCATGCCGCAGGAAGATCTCGGCTATACCGGTTACTACATAAAGACGTTGGGCGACGACGTGTTTATCATGGAAGATTCGGGCTTCGGCTTCGGATACGAACATGCCGCGCGCGCATTCCTGAACGCCGTCGTCGGGTTTGAAATTTACAGCATCGACATGGTCAAATATACGAAGAGCGGCGCCACGATGCCCGATATGGACATCATCGAAAAACCCGACTTTGAAATACATCGCCTCGGACTTACGGCCTCGGTAAACGATGCTTATGCCTTCGGTTCCGACGGCGGAAATCAGATGTTTATTCCGGTCGGCGGGGAGGAGTGGCACAACACGCTCAATTATCTGCCGTATGACACATACGGCGCGGCACACCCGCTCTGGTATGAATCGCGCGCGAGGCAGCTTTGCGTCACGGCGCACGGCGATGCGGACGAATTGAAGGAGATGCAGGAGACGGTCGCAGATATCGTCATCGATTATCTCGATGCAAATCCGGACAGACTCATCATCACGTTCACGCAGGAGGATAACGTTTACGTCTGCGGCTGCGACGAATGCACGGAGTTGAAACAAAAGTACGGCACCGATGCCGCGGCGTACGTCATCTTTACGAACAAGATCGCGGAACTTGTAGACGCGCACTACGCCGAACTCGGCATCGAGCGCGATTACCTGCTCATGAATTTCGCCTATCAGATGACGGAACAGCCGCCCGTGGAAAATGTAGGCGGAGAGTGGAAGGCGGTCGACGATGAAGTCATGCTGCACGATAAAACGGGCGTGTATATCGCCTCTACGGTGGCGGATTACAGCAAGAGCTTTTACGATGAGGCAAACGCTGTTCCCCGCGCGCAGATAGAAGGTTGGCGCGCCCTGACGGACAACATGTTTATTTGGCTGTATCAGACGAATTTTTCCTGGTACATGCTGCCGCACAACACGTTCGAGGCGACCCTGGAAACGTATAGATTCTGCAAGAGCCTCGACATGGTGCAGATCAACCAACTCGGCCAGTACTCCGGCATGCCGAGCCCTACGGGCTTTAATCGCTTCAAAAGTTATTTCGATTCGCAGGCGATGTTCAACGTCAATCTTTCGTATGCGGAAATAACGGATAAGTTTTTTGCAAACTACTTCGGCCCCGCCGAGGAACCGATGCGCAAATTCTTCGACGAATTGGTGACTTATATGAATTATCTGTGCGAAACGGATCCGGAAAACGTCAACGGCAAAATGCACAGCAACGACCATCAGGCGAAGTATTGGCCCAAACAGCTTCTCAACCACTGGCTAGACTACGTTGATGAGGCGTATGCGCTGATCGCGCCGCTGGAAAATACCGATCCTGAATTATACGAGGTGCTCCATAACCATATCAACATCGAAAGTCTGTTCCCCCGCTATGCGCTGATCGAATTCTATTCGGGAACATATCCCCTTGCCGAAGAACAGGCAATGAAGATTTCTTTCCGCGACGATATACGTCTTTTCAACAACACATATGTTTGGGAGTGGAACAGCTTCCGGGGCGTGATGAACTATACGTTCGAAGAATTATTCGCTTCGTGGGGCCTTGCCTGACGGGCGCGCATAAAAATACGGCATAACCGCGCGGGATCACCCGCGCGGAAAGGGGGCGAGGATCAAAACTTTTACCCCTGCAAATATATTATTAGGAGGGAAACAATGAAAAGCAAACGCAAAAAGCTGGCGATGCTGCTGCTCTCGTGCGCGTTGTCGGTCTGCATGATCGGCATAGCCGCAGGCTGCGAAAAGTCAGATACGCCGCCTTCCGGAGATCCGGTCACGGTGACGCTGTCCGAAAGCGAAGTCAGCCTTGACAAGTATGACACATATCAACTGGCAGCCGACGTCACCGGCGGCGGCTCCGTCACATGGGAAAGCTCTGATACGGGCATCGTCACGGTCGATTCCAACGGCCTGCTTACGGCAGTTGAAGCGGGCATGGCGACGATAACCGCCTCCGCGGGAGAAGCGAGCGATACCTGCGCCGTGACGGTCGTACTTTCCGACGTGGCGCCCGTGCTCGTCGTCGATGAAACGGAAATTTCCGTAGAAAAGGACGGGCAGTATACCCTTTCCGCTTCCGTCTATTGGAAGGGCAATCCCGTGACGGGCGCGTCGTATATATGGACGGCTTCGAGCGGCGCTGACGTCGCTTCCGTTGCCGAGGCGGCGGGCGAAGGCAGCTTTACGGTCAGCGGGCTGAAGGTCGGCACCGCCGTCTATACCGTTTCCACGACCGTACATGAACTCGTTTTGACGGAAACGGTCACGATCACCGTCGTAAACAGCGATATCCGCTTTGAATTCGGAGACGCCTATACCTTCGATAAAGACGCGCATGCGTACAGAACGGAGATGAAACTCTCTCTGACGGATACCCCTTCTGCGCAGCCGATCGACGTCGCCGTGTATGACAATGACGATCTCGTCCAATCTCCCGGGCTGGAATGGACGGTAGAGGACGAATCCGTCGTTTCCGAAGAGAACGGCGTGCTCACCGCGATCGCCGCGGGCGAAACAAAACTTTCCGCCTCTTACGACGGCGTACAGGTGAGCATTCTTGCCGCGGTATCTTTGCAGGAAGTGACACTGAGCGACCATTTGGGGCAGATCGAAAGGCTCGACGGCACGGGTACGGCGCAGGTAACGCTCGAAAGCGACCTTGCCGGCACCATACAAAAGGCTTACTTTGCAGACGGAACGGACGTGCTCGCCAGCGGCGGCGTCAGCGGCAAAACGCTCACGCTCGAAAAAGCGAAGCTTCCCAAGTACGATGAAGACATGGGCGACGACGTGCTGTTTACGGTGGAAACGGATAAGGCGATTTACCTCTGCACGGTCGATTTGTACACGCAGATCATCGACGACGCGGCGGAGTTCAACGGTTTTGTCAATTTGGGCGAAAGCGTCTATGCGGAGGAAAACGCGGCGAACAACACCAGGCATTACGGCGGCTACTTTATTCTCGGCAACGATTTCGATTATAATCACGGCCTCTATGCTCTGTCCGACGCCGATAACGCAACACGCATATTCTACGGTACGTTCGACGGGAAAGGGCATGTGATCAGCAATATGGGGACGGATACGACCGGCGCGATAGGCTATACAGGTATTTTTCACCGCCTGGGCGACGGCGCGGTGGTTCGCAACATCGTTTTTGAAAACCTTGCCAGGACAACCGGCGTGCAGTACGGGGCGATCATCGCGCAATACACGGAAGCGCGCGATACGCATGCGACGATCGAAAACATTTATATACATGTCAATAAAGTGTATAATGCAAACACGGCGGGGCAGTGGAATTCGATCATCCTCAACGGCGGCGGCTGGAACTGGACAAGTATCGCGCCGCTCTCCAATCTCACCGTGCGCAACGTCATCATCTGCGCGGACGAGTTTGCGGGAGGCCCGGGCGAGACATCTGTCTTGGGACATGTCGAAGTGAACGGCGGCGGCATCCAAAACGTATATACATACGGCATCGGCAGCGTGCGCATCAACTATAACGACAGCGAACTTGTCCGCAACGCGGGCGACGTGTTCGGGGCCTACGCCTCGAGGGCGGATATGGTCGCGGCGGAAAACGATTACTCCGACTTCTATGCGGCAGAGAACGACGGCTTCTGGACGGAGTTCAACGGGCTGCCCTATCCCGCGCGCCTGGCAGGTGAACAGGCCATGGTCACGTTCACCGTCGACGGTGATGTTTACTCCGAACAGATCGTCAATAAAGGGACAGACATGACCCTTCCCGCCTCGCCCGTAAAGGACGGTTACGCCTTTGTCGGCTGGGCGCTGGGCGATTCCGAAACGGCGTACGACTTTGCCGCGAACGGGTATGAAGTGAATGCGGATATGAGCTTTACGGCGCTGTGGATGCAGGCTGTGGAGAGCGTAAACGTCAGCGAGGCGGAGGTCGTAACGTCCGTTTCTAACCCCGGCTTCGATACGGCGACTGTCGGCAGTTATGCGCAGAGTTACACGATCGACATCAGCGACGTGAAGGACAGCGTTTCGGGCGATTTGACGCAGCTTATCGTCGGTACGCATACGTATACGAATAATTTCTCTTATGCAGACGGCATTATCACCGTCAGCCATGCGCCCGAAATCGGCGACTACGGCTATACCAACTTTACCGCAGTCTTTGCGGGGGATTCCGACCCCGTTTCCGTCACCGGGCAGATATTGTTCATCACGCTGAAAATCAGCGACCCCGATGAATTCAGGAGTTTCCTGCGCATCGGCGAAAATATCTACGCGCAGGAAAACACGGCGAACGGTACGCGCCATACGGGCGGCTATTTCGTGCTCGATCAGGATATCGACTTTGCTCACGGCCAGTATACGATGTATGAAGCTTCTGGGCGCACATTCTACGGCACGCTCGACGGCAGAGGACATGTCGTCAAAGATCTCGGACCCACCGATACGACGCAGGGTGCAGTTTCCTATGTCGGCTTATTCGAGAGATTCGGCGACGGAGCAGTGGTTCGCAACATTGCTTTCGAAAACTTCAGCAGGAACAGCGGCATGAATTTTTCAAGCGTGTTTGCAGCGTCCTTGGAACACAGTGACGACCATGTTACGCTCGAAAACATTTATATTCATTTTACAAAACTGTTTTATGCGAACAACGCAGGGGATTGGAGTTCGATCCTCTTGAACGGGCATTGGAACTGGGCGAACATCGAGCCGTTCTCTAACGTCAAGGTAAACAATATCATTATCTGTGCGGACGAGATCGGCGGCGGTTCGGGAACGACGGATATTTTCGGGCAGTTCGCGAAGAACAGCACGAATATCCAAAACGTCTATACATACGGACTCGGAAAAACGTTGATCAGCAAAAACGACGACAAGACCGACCGCAATGCGAAAAAAGATATATTCGCTCTTTATGCGACGAGGGAAGACATGATCGCCGCGGCGCCCGAAAGGGATTTCAGCGATTTCTATGCGGCGGATGCGGACGGCTTCTGGGTAGAAGACGCCGACGGGCTGCCTTACCCTGCAAGACTTGCGGAATTGCTCGCCACGGTGGAATTTGTCGTCGACGGCGAAACGTACGACTCGCAGACCATAGAAAAGGGCACAGCCTTTACTCTCCCGCAGGAACCGACCAAAGAGGGATATGCCTTTATTGGCTGGGCTCTGGGCGACGGGGATACCGCGTATGACTTTGACGGGAACGGCTATACCGCAAGCAACGACATGACTTTTACCGCTCTTTGGGAAGCTGCGGTGGAAAGCAGTATCGTCAGCGAAGCAGAAGTCGTGACTTCGGTGTTGACGCCGGGCTTTGACACGGCGACTGCCGGCGGCTACGCGCAGAGTTATACCATCGACGTGAGCGACATTGCGGAAAGCATTTCCGGTACGCTTACTGCGCTTACCGTAGGCGAAAAAGAGTATTCGACGGGTATCGGATACGCTGACGGTACGATCACCGTCAGCCATGCGCTCGCCATCGGCGATTACGGTTATCAGAATTATACGGCGGTATTCGAAAACGAAGGGGAAACGCTGTACGTCACCGGGCAGATATTGTTCATCACGCTGAAAATCAGCGACTTCAACGAGTTCACGAGTTTCCTGCGCATCGGCGAAAACGTCTATGCGGACGAAAACGCGTCGGAGGGAACGCGCCATACGGGCGGCTATTTCGTACTCGATCAGGATATCGACTTTGCCCACCAACAGTATATGATGTGGGAGGCCGATGGGCGCATATTCTACGGCACGCTCGACGGCAGAGGGCACGTCGTCAAAGACTTAGGCCCGACCGACGTGGATACGACGGGTGCGCTCTCCTATGTCGGCTTGTTCCAGTGCTTCGGCGACGGAGCAGTTGTCCGCAACATTGCATTCGAAAACTTTAGCAGAACCAGCGGCATGAATTATGCAAGCGTGTTTGCATCGTCCTTGGAAAGCAGCAGCGCCCGCGTTACGCTTGAAAACATCTACCTGCATTTTACAAAACTGTTTTATGCGACCAACGAAGGAGAACAGAGTTCGATCCTCTTGAACGGAGGTTGGAACTGGGCAAACATCGCGCCGTTCTCTAACGTCAAGGTGAATAATATCATTATCTGTGCGGACGAGATCGGCAGCGGTTCGGGAACGACGGATATTTTCGGGCAGTTTGCGCAGGACAGCGCGAATATTCAGAACGTCTATACGTACGGGCTCGGAAATGTAACGCTCAGCAAAAACGACGACAGAACTTCCGGCAGCGATGGAGACGTGTTCGGACTCTATGCGGCGAAGAGCGATATGATCGCGGCGGCAAACGATTATGCCGACTTCTACGCGCCGGAAGCGGACGGCTTCTGGGCGGAAGATTCCGACGGACTGCCTTATCCCGCACGTCTCGCCGAAATTACGGCGGGGTAAGTCGAAGTTTCCGGCAAAAAACGGTGAACATAGGTTCTTTGTAAAAGTAAAAGCAGAACAGCCTTTTGACTGTTCTGCTTTTCTGTATAACAGGAAATATATGCGGGTAAAAACATCAAATAAAGAAGTTACAATGTCTGTGAAAAAGCGGGAACTGCTGAAAGGTCCTTCCTTTGTGCCCATACCCCCAAAGGGGAAGGATAAAATAGTTTTCATTGATCCTTTTGCATTTGTTTTATTTCATCAACAAAGTGTTTGCTAAGGCCAGCGATTATTGCACCATTTACTGCCTTTCGACCTACCAATAAACCATACAACCGCGGGTGCACAGGTGTGCAGCCGGTAAAATTTGGGGCGTAATCCTAAATAAAAATCCCCGCATTTTCACGCAGGGATTTTTATCATATCGCTTGGAAGTTTTTATGGAAAATTCCTTTTAAAGATTTTTGCAAAATGTCTCTCTTATTTTTCTGTTTTGATCTGCTCTATAATTTTTTTCGTCTTTACGAGTTGTTGTTTTGTCTGTTCAAAGTGATCCTGCGCGATACAGATATAAAGCACAGAGGAAATATAATTCATCAGCTGCCCCGAGATCAGAGCACCGAGCCGGATTTCCGACGATTCCGATTTTATGTTAGGCAATGGAATGGTGTAATTTACAAGTTTTGAAAGTTTTGACGGCGTGTTGCAGGTGATCGCAATGCTGTTTGCATGCTGTTTTTTTGTCTGTTCTGCGCATAACAGAATTTCGGGCGTTTTGCCGCTGTAAGAAAAGAAGATGGCAACGTCTTCTTCCGTCGCATTCAGCGAGTTGATCAACTGTAAATGCGGGGAAACGGAAAATATAACGGTTTTTCCTATACGGATCAGCTTTTCTTCCATACTGCTTGCCGCTAAGCCCGAAGTGCCCAGTCCGAATAAATAATACCGCTTCGCGCTGCGCAAAATGGGTATTATTTTGTCGAGTTGTTTGTAATTCAGCAGGGAAAGCTGAACTTTCAGTTCGGAAACAAGCATGTCCGCAACGATGCGGCAAACGCTTTTGCAACTGTCGTTTTCGCTGACAGGCAGTTGTAAATTAGAAGTTTCTTCATTGTGAAAGTTCAGAATGTCAAACCGCATATCGTTTAGTTTGTTATAATTGAGTTTTTTTATAAAACGGATGATTGCCGAAGGGGAAGTCTGCGTGCGCCTACCGAGCTCCTGCACGGAAAGATCTTTAAATTCTTCCGGTTGCGACAGACAGTAATCGGCAATTTTTTTTTCGTTTTTGCTCATATTCCCGTAAACTTGGGAAATTCTTTCCTTGATCCCCATAGAATTTTACGCCCTATATACATTTATTGTATTATATCAAACTTTTTATTTATCGTCAAGAACAAATCCCCCCCGAATGGTTCCATTTCGCAAAAAATAAAATATAATTTTATGTCATAAAAAAATTTATTAAAATTTTTTTTCGAAACCTATTGACAAGGCAGTATTTAGATGTTATAATATGAATGAAAAATTATTTCATAATAATACATAAAAATATTAAAATAAAATTTTATATCGGGATGATTTGGATTCAAAAAGTGAGGGATTAATCGATGTACGAACGGTTACAGACTGAAAAGAAGAGCGACGACGTCAAAATCGAAGAACTCAGTACATATGAAATGGTAAAAAAAATCAATTCGTTTGATAAGACCGTTGCGTATTCGGTGGAAAAATCCTTGAAAAGTATAGCTACGCTTGTCGATGTGATCGTGGAAAAAATCAAAAACGGCGGGCGGCTTTTTTATATCGGCGCGGGCTCGTCCGGCCGTCTTGGCGTGCTGGACGCGGCGGAATGTCCTCCGACGTACGGCGTTTCTCCCGAACTCGTTCAAGGCGTTATGATAGGGGGCGATTGCGCGCTTCGTTTTGCAGTGGAGGCTGCTGAGGACGACGCCGAGGACGGCATATCGCAGCTTAAAGAAAGGAATTTCTGCGCCAAAGACGTTTGCGTGGGGATTTCGGCAAGCGGCTGTGCCCGCAGCGTTTGCGGCGCGTTGGAGTATGCAAATGCCATCGGCGCAGTCAGCGCGGCGCTCGTATGCAATCTGAACAGCAAGCTGTCGGAGGTCGCGCAATATGCCGTGGAAATCGACGTAGGGCCGGAAGTGATCATGGGTTCTACGCGGATGAAATCGGGCACGGCGCAGAAAATGGTCCTCAATATGTTATCCACAAGCGTGATGGTCAAGTTGGGCAGGGTGAAAGACAATATGATGATTTATATGCGCCCGACCAACATGAAGTTGAGAGAGCGCGCCGTGCGCATCGTAAGCGATGTGATGAATGTTTCCGAAAGGCAGGCGCGCATGGTTTTGGCAAAACATTCCTATGATCTGGGCGAGATTTTCGATCAATACCTGAACAATACTTCTATTTGACGAATGCACTGAGGAGAAAATTTTATGTATGTCAGCAGGATCCGCATAAGCAACGGTAAAATTTCTCTGGCTTTTGACAGCATGACGGGGGAATTGTTGGAACTTATTAGCGAAAAAACGGGCGAAAATTTTATCAAGAACTCCTGCTTTTCAAGGCCTCAGGGATTTTTGATCGAAGCGGAAGGAAAGGGCGGAGAAAAATATCAGCTTACCGTACCCTTCACCAAAGACGCCATCGCAGATCCTTCGCTCAGATGTTCATTCGAAAAAAGAGAAGAAAACGGCGATATCTTGCTGGAAATACGCTATAAAAAACTTTACCGCGATCGGAAAGATTACGTCGATTTTCCCGTAAGTTACGCTTTGCGGCTGAAAAGGGGAGAAGCGGCGGCAGAATGGAAAATTACTCTTAAAAACCATGCCGAAAACATGACCGTCGAAAAACTGAATTTCCCTTATATCAACGGCATCGTGTTGGGCGATCGGGACGAAAAAGACAAACTTTATGTGCCCATCGCGGGCGGGATGTGCTTTGAAAAACCCTGTGAATTTTTGACCAAACCCGTAAAGAGCATTCAATGGCGGTGGCAGGAATACCGGTATAATTATGTGGTAGACGGATATCCCGCGGCGGAAAAAGACGGATATTATCAGGTAAGTACGCGGTACCCGGGCGATTTGGCCATGTCTTATATAGATTATTGCGACGAAAGCAACGGCTTTTATTTGGGCATACACGATCGGCAGGCTAAGATCATTTCCATGAATATCGGAACGTACGGCGCAAAATGCTTGGGGATGAATTTCGATGTGGAAAAAGAGCTCAGCCTTTCCTATGGTGAGGAATACGTTTCGCCGCCCGTTGTAACGGCATTGCACGGCGGCGATTGGCGCGAAGGTGCGGATATATACCGCGCGTTCAGGCAGCCGCTCATTCCTGCGCAAAAACCGATGCCCGAATGGCAAAAAGAAAACGCAGGACTTGTCGCGCATTATGATTTCATCTATCAGAACGGCGGCATTGTGCACACATATGACGATATCCCCGCGCTTGCAGAAAAATGTAAGGCATTGGGATTGTCGCATATGCTGATCGCGGGCTGGCACGAGGGCGGTTTTGACAGGGGTTTTCCTTCATACCGTGCGGAAAGATCGCTCGGCGGGGAAGAAAAATTGCGTGAGGGCGTCGAAGCGGCAAAGAAAAAAGGCGTATATATAACGCCTTATATCAACTCCCGTTTAGTCAACGTAAAGCTGATGACAAAGGACATCGAAGACGCTTGCATCGTCAACAAGCAGGGGGAAAAAGAGATCGAACAGTACGGGAACAAAGATATTTCGTTTTACACGATGTGCCCGATGAGCGGCGCATGGCAGAAAAAATTTGTCGGATTCGGAAAAGAACTTTGCGAAAAATACGGTTTTGCGGGACTTTATATGGATGTTTTTGCAACGTCGCCGCATTATTGTTACAACAAATCGCATGAGCACGCGCCCGATGAATGGAGAGAAGGATATCAAAAAATCCTCTCAGACCTGAACGCCGATTATAAAGCGCGGGAAAAAGAGGAAATGTGTTTGATCTACGAATGGGCGGCGGACGTTTATGCGGGACTTTCCTGCGGACAGCTGGTGCAGACGTTCGGCAGATATCATACGGGAGCTTTTCCTGAAATGTATCGCTATACTTTTCCCGAGCATATCATCGTCGATATGCTGTATCCTGAAAAGAATATGGCAATGCGTCCCGTCCATATCGGAAAGATATCGGAAAAACTCATGCAGCAGGCATATACGCTTGGATTTTATTTCTGGATATACGATCTGGAAGAGGACAATACTTTCGATCGCGACAAAGAAAAATTGTCGTTGCTGAAAAGAACGATCGCCGCAAGAAATGCCTGGCTGAAGAATTACGGGGCGGGAACGTATCTTGACGATTACGGCATCAAAAGCTGTACGGAGGGCGTAAACGTGAAGGTTTATGATACGCCCCGCGGCAAGTTGATGGCATATTTCAACGATAGGGAAGGGGACTTTTCCGTTGAAACTGCGCGCGACGTCGAAATCAGGCAAGTATTTTGCGCCGACAAAGCGGCAAATGTCGTTTGTGCGGAGTATTTTACAGACGGCCGCGCCGTGACCGTGAAAAACGCAAAGATCGGTTTTATTTTGTTTGATGAAAAATAAAAGGGAGGAAGGTATTTTTATACCTGCGAAAATATGAAGAAATTTATTAAGATGGTTTGTGCTTTTGTGTTGGCTTTTTCAACGTGCCTTGCGGGATTTTCGCTATACGGCTGCAGCCGAGACGGCAGCGGGGAAACGATTGACCCGTCCAGAACGCAACTTTATGTGGCGGTCTTTAACGGAGGGTACGGCAGCGAATGGTTACAAAACGCAAAGGTGCGGTTTGAAGAGGAGTTTAAAGATAAAAGCTATGAAAGCGGCAAAAAGGGCGCGCAGATCATCATCACGCCTTATCTCGACCGTTCGATATGCAGCACTTCCCTCTATAATAATATGGATCTCAACCCAAATGAAATGTTTTTTACGGAAAGCATCCCTTATCAGGAATTCGTGACGGGCGGAAAATTCCTCGACATCACGGAGGCCGTTACGACGCCGCTTACGGAATTCGGGGAAGAAAAGTCCATCGAAGACAAGATGTTTCCCTATCATATCGAAAACTTCAAGACGGGCGGGAAATATTATGCATTGCCGTATTACGAAGCATTTCACGGGATCATTTATGATGTCGACATGTTTGAAGACGAGCTTTTCTATTTTGCGTTAGATAAAAATAACGGCAACGGCGGGTTTATTTTCGATCTTGAAGACGAACGCAGTTACGGCCCGGACGGCAGGACGGGCGTGATCGACGGCGTGGATTATTCCGCCGACGACGGCCTGCCTGCTACATACGAAGAATTTTATCAGCTTTGCGACCGCATGAAAGAGCAGGGGATCGCTCCGATCACTTGGTCGGGCGGATATCCCAGCGAGGTGACTAAAACTATTTCTGCATTGCATGCAGACTATGAGGGCGCGGAGCAAATGATGCTGAATTTAACGTTCGACGGTACGGCGACGGATCTTGTGGACACCGTGGACGAAAACGGCAACATAACATTGCAGGAGCCCGTGGAAATCACAGCAGAAAACGGTTATATGCTGCAGAGACAGGCAGGCAAATATTATGCCTTGGATTTTTTCGATACCATCATCGAAAGGGAGTACTACGCCGACCTCACTTTTAACACTTCACAGTCGAATACGGGCGCGCAGGAAGAGTATTTGTATTCGAGATTTTCTTCGAGCAAGACGCCCATCGCCATGTTGGTGGACGGCACATATTGGGAAAACGAAGCTTCGGGCATTTTCACGGATATGGTGAACGGCGGTTACGGGCAGGCTGCGGCAAAGGAAAACAGAAGGTTTGCCCTGATGCCGTACCCGAAAGCTACGCAGGAAAAACTTGACGAGCAGACTTCTCCCGTATTTATGGATATCAACTATTCCACGTCTCTCGTCAGCAGCAGGATCGAGGAGTATAAAATTCCGTTGGCGTATGATTTGCTGCGCTTTCTGCATACCGATGAAGAGCTTTGCGAATATACCGTTGCCACGAACACGCCCAAGCCGTTTCAATACGATCTGGGCGAGGAATATCTCGACCGCATGACGTATTACGGGCGTTCCCTTTACGAAATGCATTCTACGGGCAATATCATTTATCCCTCTTCGAATTCGCCGGTGTTTTACAGGAACTTCTCCAATCTTACCCCGGAATTCCGTCCGTGGGTTTCCACGATCGGTACCAGCAGCTATAATGTTCCGATCACGGGATTGCGCGCAAGCGGCGTGGATGCGAAGGCCTATTTCGACGGCCTTATGAATGCCCGCGGCGAAACATATTGGAGAAACAACATTCTCATCAATTTGTGATTTCGTTGTAAAGGAGAATTCATGATGAATAAACCAAAAGCCGAGAAAAAGGCGAAGAGCGCCTTCAGCCGGATGGAAGTTAGCAACCGCATATTCTATGCAGTCATGCTCATCTTTCCGATCGCGCAGTTTCTGGTGTTTTACGTCGGCGTAAACATCAACTCTATCTCGCTTGCGTTCAGGGAATACCAGTTCGATGAGGGCGGGGTATATACCTTTGCGGGGTTGCAAAATTTCAGGAATCTATTTCGGAACCTTTTCACGATGAATTATGCCCCCACGCTTTTGAAAAATTCGCTGATACTGTATTTTTGCGGATTATGCGTAGGCGTGCCTCTGGCTCTGTTTTTTTCCTACTACATCTATAAAAAATCGCCGTGCAGCAAGATATTTAGGGTGATCTTGTTTTTGCCGAGCATTATTTCCAGCATTGTCATGGTCATCATTTTCCGTTATTTTGCTGAACGCGCTGTTCCGGAACTTGTCAGGATTTTTTTCGGAAAGGAAATACCCGGGCTTTTGGAAAATAGCGAAACAATTTTCGGAACGCTGATCTTTTACAATTTATTTATCAACTTCGGCGGCAACGTACTGCTGTATACGGGCGCAATGGCGGCGATAGACGAATCTTGCGTGGAAGCGGCAAAGCTTGACGGCGCGGGGTATTTCCGGGAATTTTTCTTCATTACCATTCCGCAGATATTTCCCACCATTGCAACGTTTCTCGTGGTCGGTATGGCGGGCATATTCGTCAACGAAATGAACCTGTATGCGTTTTTCGGTCCTGATGCGGAAACTGCGGTTTCCACTATCGGGTATATGCTGTTCAGGGATACGCTGGAAGGTACGGTAAGCAACTATCCTTACCTGTCTGCATTCGGCCTGTTCCTGACGGTGGTCTCTTTGCCGCTCGTTATCGGCGTGAAGGTGGGGCTCGACCGCGTTTCGCGCGCGATCTTGGATTAGAGGGTGAAGGCAATGGTAAAATTTCTGAAATTTAAAAAAGCGTATAAAATCGAACGCTGCAATCGCATCAAAAAGTCCGTAAATCCGGTAGAGATCATTTTATTTGCCGTTTTGATACTTTACTCGGCGCTGATGCTGACCTTGCTTATCTGGGCGCTGTTTACGTCGATACGCACGAGAGGGGAATTCGTTGAAAACGTGTTCGGATTTCCCGGGGAGTGGGCGTTCAGCAATTATGTAACGGCGTTTAATTTCTTTTCCGTTCAGATCCTCACTTCTACGATGATCAAAACGGTTTATTTGGATCAGATGTTTTTGTATTCGCTGTTTTACGCAGTGGGCGGCGCAACCGTAACTACGTTGGTGCACTGTCTTACGGCATATGTGGTACAGCGTTTCCGCCGTTACAAGTTGAGTTCGATCCTGACATGGATCGTTATCGTTACGATGATCTTGCCCATCGTCGGAAGTTTGCCTTCAAAATTACAGATCATGCACGGATTAAACCTTTTCGATAATTTTTTCGGCGTGTTTCTGTTACAGGCATCGTTTTTAGGTATGCATTTTCTGATCTTCAAGGCGGCGTTTTCCGCTATACCGGAAAGTTTTTCCGAAGCGGCGCTTGTGGACGGTGCGGGCAATTTTTCGTTGATGTTCCGCATAGCGCTTCCGTTGGTCAGCAAAACCTTCATGATACTATGGCTGCTGTCATTTATAGGCCTTTGGAACGACTATCAGGGCCCGATGATCTACCTTCCCAGTTTTCCTACGGTAGCTTACGGGCTTTATCGGTTCAGCCAGATCTCGTCGGGCGAACTCAATTCCATACCGATGCGTATGGCGGGCTGTATGTTGCTGTTTATACCCATCTTTATTATTTATCTTTGTTTGCAGGATAAGCTGATGGGTAATTTGACCATCGGCGGCGTAAAAGGCTGATTCTAAAAAGGATAAAAGGGTGAAAAATGAAAAAAGCGATCCATAAAAAAACATCTTTGCTCCTGCTTACGGGGGCGCTTTGTCTGGCGAGTTTTCTGTTAAGCGCAGTATTCTTTCATCGTGCTATTGCCGAACGGGAAAGTACCGTGCTCTCTCAGACGGCGGCAGATGAAGTCACGCTTATCGGCGCGGAATACCAGGCTGAATACCCCGTCGGTACAATGGTCGATATTCAGCAGGGAATGTTGTTTTACGGCGGACAGACGCTCGTAGGCGAACACGAAGTGAAATGCCCCGACGGAAAGAGTTTGCGTTCAGACAGCGTTGTGCTCGACACGATAGGAAAAT
>CAJFGA010000036.1 GCA_904374385.1 uncultured Clostridia bacterium
TATCAACAAAGGGAAACTTTTTCTTTAGTTTTTCCGCCGCGCCGTTCTGCTGCGTCATACATCCGCCGACGGCGATTAAAAGGTCGGGGCGTGCCCGCTTCATTTTTTTCAATGCCCCGATGTTTCCATAAGCGTGATTTTCGGCATTTTCACGAATGCAGCAGGTATTAAAGACAATGATATCCGCCTGTTCCTGCTCGCCGCATTCCGTATAGCCTTTCGCCCGCAAGATGCCTGCAATTTTTTCCGATTCATGCACATTCATCTGGCATCCGTAGGTGACGATATAATAGTGCTTTTCCATAAAAACCTTTACATAAAATTCAATTCGCTTTCTATTATAACTTTTTTGAAGATTTTTTTCAAGCCTTTCGCGCGCACATACGCGCTAAATAATTTTTATCAAATGTCAGATACTGTAATCGAGGGGAATTTATGAAAGTACTGAAAAAGATCTTTGTCGCCGGCACGCTGCTGGCGCTCATTGCCGTTTTGGCCGCAACCGCCTATTTTTTTGTCGTAACGGCGGATGCCAAATTGGATTCGGGCAAACTCACACAAGCGGGAAACTATGCGGAAGTATTGGACGCCGACGGGGAAAAAGTTGCGGAGGTATCCTTTCTCGGCGCAGATAAAAAGGTCAAATTGGAAGATATTCCTGACAGCGCCAAGTATGCCTTCATCGCCGCAGAAGACAAGAAATTTTATCGCCACAGCGGTTTGGATTATGCCCGCATGCTGAAAGCGACCGTCAAAAACATCGGCGCGCGCTCCTTTAAGCAAGGCGCCTCGACGATCAGCCAACAACTGATCAAAAACACCCATCTCACCAACGAAAAAACGCTCGAACGCAAGTTAAAAGAGATTCGTTTGACAAAACAACTCGAAAAAAAGTTCACAAAGGATGAAATCTTGGAAGCATACCTGAATACGATCTATTTCGGGCACAACTGCTACGGGATCGCCGGAGCCGCCGATTATTACTTCGGAAAAAGCGTACAGGAATTGACACCCGCCGAGTCTGCAACGCTCGCCGCTGTCATACGCTCCCCCAGCCGCTATTCTCCCTTTTTGCACCCTGAAAAATGCCTGCCCGCACGCAACGGCATACTCAAGAAGATGTACGAACAGGGTTATCTGCCACAGGCAGAATACGAACAAGCACTCCAAGCGCCCTTGCCGCAAAAGCAGGAAAACACCATCTCCTCCCGCTCGTATCTGCAATGCGTCTCAGAAGAATTGCAAGACATAGCGCTTTTATATTCCCCCTATCGCTTTCTGCACGGCATTCGCATCTATACCTACCTGGATGCCGCGCTCCAAAATTATTTGGAAAATCTTAAGACGGACGCAGACCGCTCGGGTAAAAGCATCGTCGTTGAAGATAATAAAACGTACGGCATCACCGCGTGGTATACGAGCGAAGGGAATATTGCCCGCCAGCCCGGATCACTTATCAAGCCGCTCGCCGTCTATGCGCCCGGCATAGAGGAATATCTCATTTCCCCCTGCACACCGATCGCAGACGAGCCTACCGACTTTGACGGTTATACCCCCTCCAACTACAAAGATATATATCACGGCTTCGTATCCGTACGGCAAGCCCTGTCCGAAAGTCTGAACGTACCCGCCGTCAAAATTCTCGCCCGCCTCGGTACAGATAAAAGCGAAACTTATCTCGGCAAAATGGGGCTGCGGATCGCGGCGGGCGACAAAAATTTATCCCTCGCTCTCGGGGGGCTGAGCGAAGGCTTTTCCCTGCAAGAACTGGCCGGCGCCTATACACTGTTTTCGAATAGAGGCATTTACGCACCTCCGGCCTTTATTCGTCGCATCGAGGATGCCGACGGCAAAATTCTTTATGAAAGAACAATAGAAAAACGAAAAGTATTTTCGGAAGATACCGTCTATCTCATAAACGAAATTTTGAAGGATGCCGCACAAACCGGTACGGCAAAAAAACTGGCGACCCTTCCATTTCCCGTCTGCGCCAAAACGGGTACCTGTGGCAATGAAAGCGGCAATACAGATGCCTATGCCGTAAGTTATACCGGCTCGCACACTGTCGGCGTATGGATGGGAAATGCAGACAATACGCGCACAAGTATCACGGGCGGCGGACTTCCCTGCCATTATGCCATGTTGATCAACAAATATTTATATAAAGCGGAAAAACCCGAACCTCTCCCGATTTGCGAGACAATCGAAGAAGTCCCTATAGACTCGATCGCATACGAAAAGTATCACGAAGTGCTGCTTGCGCCGCCCGAAGAACCGAGCCGATATACAATACTCGCCTCCTTCCGCATGGGCGCCGCCCCGACACAATACGCCACGTCATTCCTTCCCCCGCAAGTTGAAGCGGAAGTCCGGTACTTTAATGGTTCGATTTTTATCGATATATGCCAGGCAGAGTACTTTAATATTGAAATAAAACGGTCAAATAGTCGAAAAGAAAAAATAATATATGATGGAAAAGCGCGCTCATACAAGGACAGCGATATAAAAAAGGGAGAAAAGTATCTATACACGGTAACGCCTTATTATATCAGCGATGCGGGCGAAAAAATATACGGAAAAGCGCTCACGCTTCCCTCTGTTTATTTGCGTAAAGGCGACACAGGCCAATTCGAAGATAATGGTCCTTTCGGTAGATGGTGGGAAAACTGCATGAGCAACCTATGATCCGCATCAATTCCTAAATAGATGCATCTGCCTTATAGCGGATGCGTTTAAACCGAGCGTCGCCCTTAGTTCGGCAGATGCCACAAAATCGACCGCTTTTCTGAGATTTCCCCTTGCCTTTGACAAAACTTATGAATTCTATAGCAAACAAAAAAGAAGCCCGAAGGCTCCTCTTTTTTGGTACTCCCGGCGGGAATCGAACCCACAACGGCCCCTTAGGAGGGGGCTGTTATATCCATTTAACTACGGAAGCTTAGATATTATATTTTTTACACACGGAAAATACCGATCCGCAAAAAATATAATACTATATTTTGCCGAAAAAAGCAATTATTTTTTAAGACTTTCTGATTTTTCTTCTCAGTTCTTGGGGACGATCACTTTTTTGCCGCCCATATACTTTTGCAAGACTTCCGGGATGTTTACGCTGCCGTCTTGATTGAGATGATTTTCAAGGAGCGCGATGAGCATTCTGGGCGGCGCTACGACGGTATTATTGAGGGTATGCGCGAACGCATTCCCCTTTTCCGTCTTATAGCGGATGCCGAGCCTTCTCGCCTGCGCGTCGGTCAGGTTAGAACAGCTGCCCACTTCAAAATATTTTTTCTGACGGGGGCTCCAAGCCTCTACATCTACGCTCTTATATTTGAGGTCGGCAAGATCACCCGAGCAGCATTCAAGCGTTCTGACAGGAATCTGCATGGAGACAAAAAGTTCTACCGTATAAGAATACAATTTTTCAAACCAGGCACGGCTTTCTTCCGGCTTACAGATGACGATCATCTCTTGCTTTTCAAATTGATGAATGCGGTAAATGCCGCGCTCCTCGATACCGTGCGCCCCCTTTTCCTTGCGGAAACAAGGAGAATAGCTCGTAAGCGTGAGCGGCAGTTCCTTTTCATCGAGCACGGTATTCATAAATCTGCCGATCATGGAATGTTCGCTCGTCCCGATGAGATACAGGTCCTCCCCTTCGATCTTATACATCATGCCGTCCATTTCTTCAAAAGACATGACGCCGGAAACGACGTCGCTGCGGATCATGAAAGGCGGGATCACATAGGTAAATCCCTTATCAATCATAAAATCGCGCGCATAGGTGAGGACGGCTGAATGCAAGCGGGCAATATCGCCGAGCAAATAATAAAATCCCTGCCCGCTCGTGCGGCGGGCACTGTCGAGGTCGATCCCTCCCAATTTTTCGAGGATATCGAGGTGATACGGGACTTCGAACGGCTTTTCAGCCGGCTCTAAAAAGCGCTGCCTCTCTACATTTTCAGAATCGTCTTTACCGATGGGCACATCGTCAGCGATGATATTGGGTATCGCCATCATGTTCTTTTTGAGCTTTTCTGAAATCTCTTCCGTTTCTTTTTCGATCGACGCAATGCGCTCGTTGTTGGCGACCACTTCCGCCTTGACGGCATTCGCCTCCTCCGCTTTCTTTTCGCGCATCAGCTTGCCGATCTCTGCACTCAGCGCATTGCGTTTGGCGCGCAGCTCATCGCCCTCTTTTTGCAGTTCACGCTTTCTGCGATCCAGGTCGAGCACTTCGTCGACGAGCGGCAGTTTTTTGTCTTGAAATTTCTTTTTAATATTCTCCCTCACCAAATCGGGATCTTTTCTCAACAGATTGATGTCGATCATAATTTTGCCTCCGTTCTTGTTCAATGAATATTTTACCCTAAAATTGTTTTTTTTGCAATAAATATTCGGGCATAAATAAAATTCCTCGGTGAAATTCTGCGTTAAGTTCGAGCGAATATTTGTAATTGCCTCCCTTTTATGGTATAATATTATCAGCCGAACTACTATAATAGTTCCGTACGGCAAAAATATTTTGCCGGTCTACGGCAACCGCAACGGAGAAATCGCAATGGCAATCAAAAAAACGCAACAGAGCGGCGACGCGGAAAATAAGAATCCGGCAGAGACAGGTAAAACAGGCGGTACGGCAAATATAGCGCCGAATCGGCAGCCCCGCAATGCCAGCGTCAAAGAATACGTCGAACAAAAGCTCGCCGAAAGGCAGGCCGAAGACGAAAAAGCGAAGGACGCTTCTTTAGAGCAAGACAAGGATTATGCAGCCATAAAAAAACAGTTCAAAAAAAAGAAAAAGGACGCGCCCGATTACAGCAAGGTCAAACGCTATGCTCCGGACGTTGCGCAGGGCCTTTCCGAACAAGAGGTGCATGAAAGGTTCTCTCAATTTCTTTTCAATGACACCAATCAAAAATTTTCCAAATCGTACGCGAGCATCTTTATCGGCAACTTGTGTACCTTCTTCAACCTGCTGTGCGTGCTTGCCGCGATCGCCCTTCTCTATTCGGGTGCGCCCCTATCGCAATATCTGTTCGTCGTGATCTTCAGCGCGAATCTTGCCTTCGGCATCGCGATGGAAATCAAGGCGAAACGAAAGATGGATAAACTCAGTCTGTTGACCGTTCCGACCGCAAAAGTCATCCGCGGCGGAAACATCAAAGAGATCCAGTCCAAAGATATCGTCCTCGACGATATCGTCTGTCTATCCCTCGGGGATCAAGTCCCTGCGGACTGCATCCTTGCCGAAGGATATGTAGAAGTCAACGAGTCACTTTTAACGGGCGAATCGGTGCCCGTCAAAAAGGAACCGGGGGATCTGCTCTATGCGGGCAGTTTTATTTCCAGCGGATCTTGCAAAGTTCGCGCGGACAAAGTGGGAAAAAACACCTACCTCAATTCTCTTTCCGCCAAGGCAAAAAAATATAAAAAACCCAATTCCGAGCTGATGCGCTCGACGAAACTCATCATTTATATTGTCGGTATTCTGATCATCCCCATTGCGATCGGCATGTTCATCGTCAATTGGAAGACGTATGACTATCAGAGCATGGCCAGCATCTCGCAGATCGACAATACCATCCAGCGCACCGTCAGCGTGGTTATCGGCATGATCCCTTCGGGCATGCTTCTGCTTACCAGCGTCGCGCTGACTGTAGGCATCCTGCGCTTGATGAAACATAATACGCTCGTGCAAGACCTCTATTCCCTTGAAATGCTCGCGCGCGTCAATGTGCTTTGCCTTGACAAGACGGGCACGATTACCGACGGCAGGATGAAAGTAAACGACTGCATGCTGCTCAACAACCCGACCGATTACAGCATCAATGAAATCATGGGCTCTTGCCTCGCCGCGCTCAACGATAACAACCAAACCTCCGTCGCGCTCAATAATTATTTCGGACGGAGTGGCGCCCTAAAACCGACGGCATTCATTCCCTTTTCTTCCAAGAGAAAACTCTCTGCGGTATCTTTTGAAGATATCGGCACCGTCGCAATGGGCGCACCGGAATTTGTTCTCGGCGCCGTTCCTGCAAAAATCAGCAAAATTATCAATCAATATGCGTCTATGGGGCTGCGCGTCCTTATCGTTGCGATCGCTGCGGGACAAATTTCAGGCGATAAACTGCCGACAGGTTTCCGTCCCCTTGCCATCATCTCTATTTCCGACAATATCCGCGAGGACGCCGTGCAGACCATCCGCTGGTTCAAAGAAAACGACGTGGCGGTCAAGATCATCTCCGGCGACAACCCCGTGACCGTATCGGAAGTAGCCCGGCGCGTCGGGGTCGCCAATGCGGACAAATATATTTCTTTGGAAGGGTTCAGCGAACAGGAAGTCATCGCCGTCGCCAATAAATACACCGTCTTCGGCAGAGTGTCGCCCGAACAAAAAGCGACTCTCGTAAAGGCGATCAAAGCGGACGGCAATACCGTCGCCATGACGGGAGACGGCGTCAATGACATCCTCGCCCTCAAAGAGGCGGACTGCGCGGTGACCGTTATGTCCGGAAGTGAAGCCGCCAAAAATGTCAGCCATATCGTGCTGACCGACAATAATTTCGCTTCTATGCCCAAAGTCGTCTATGAAGGCAGGCGTGTCATCAACAATATTCAAAATTCTTCGTCGCTGTACTTGATGAAAACCTTGTTCGTGACCGTTTTTGCGCTGATCTCCATCATCACAATGCGGCAGTATCCCTTTGTCACGAGCAATATGATGGTCCTCGAATTTTTTGTGATCGGCTTCCCTACCTTTTTCCTCTCGTTACAGCCCAACACAAACCGCGTAAAAGGGAAATTTTTGACGTTTGTACTGAGCCGCGCAATACCCGGGGCGATCATCCTCATCCTCGCCGTACAGAGTACCAATGTATTTTCTTACTACCATCCGGAATTGTTTAAGGATTATTATACGGAAATATCTGTATACCTCATCTCCTATTCCGGATTGATCATGCTTTACCGCGTATGCCAGCCTTTCAATTTTGCGCGGGCGCTGCTGTTCATCGGCATGCTTGCCATCAGCACACTGTGCCTGACGCTGCTTCCGAACATATTTATCGATCAGCATTACATGGACGACGGCTATGCGCACGTCGGATTTGTACAGATCATGTATATCTTGCTCATCATCATGTTCTGCATCCCTATTTCGGGTGTTTTGCTGCGCTTTTCGGATAAATTGCTGCACAGCGAACAAGAGGAAAAAAAGGACGGTGCGCCGGTCGGCAGATCGTAACAAGCCCTTAATATCTATATCTTATAAAACTTTATCCCCTTCTCCGCTCCCAGCAGAAATTTGACAGAAAAGGTGAAAAGTTTAACGATGAAATCATTCTTTCTTTGATGAAACGTCCTCCTCGCGAGGACGTTTTTGTCAGCGCCTCTGATCGCTTTACGGTCAACCGCAGACGAAGGCCCGAAACCGAAATTCGCCCGCTTTACGGGCAGATATTTAGCGCATAACGCCTTTTAATATTTAAAATTTTAAGTTTGGCACTTCTTCATTTCTTGCTATTTATATTCATTTGTCGTATACTGTAAACGCTGTACAAATTTATATAAAACATACGGGTACGATAAGGCATTTCGTATCTCTATTTCCGTATGTTTTGGAATTTGTACAGCAACAATCGGAGATACTGAGTGCAGGGCGTGTCTTCGATTGAAGGCACGCTTTTTATATTGCCGAAACGAGCCCTGCAAAAAATCATGGGAGGATATTTTTTGATGCGAACAAACTTTTTTGTAGTGCTTCTGTGCGTCGTCTTGGCGTTCTCCTGCGCATTTGCATTTTCGTCATGCGCACTTTCATTCACGGACAATAATGCGGGTAATATTGAAACCCCTATCGATCCGGACGAACCAACCACCGACCCAGACGAGCCGACCACAGACCCAGACGAGCCGGAACAGCCCGCAGCGCCGACAGAGGGGTTAGAATTCATGCTGTTAGAAAACCACATGATCGCAAGCATGCATGAAAGTTTAGGCGCCAACTTGCCAGATGGTTACTTGTTGGTCGGTATGGAAAATGTAACAGAAACAGATATCGTTATTCCTTCCACTTATAACGGACTGCCCGTCGTTGGCCTATTGTTTTTGGCAAACAAAGATATCACCAGCATATATATTCCGGACAGTGTCCTACTCATTTCGCCATCAGATGCCGGCGGCGGAAGATTTATAGGAGGATGCTTTGAAAACTGTACCGCTCTGACAAAAATCCGCCTTCCCCAAAATCCGGATGCAATGATCTACGGCAGTGCCTTTGACGGCTGCGGCTATTCTAATGACGCCTCCAACTGGAAAAACGGCGCTTTATATATCGACGGATGGCTGATCGATACGAGCGATGAATTGCCTGCCGAATATACAATAGAAGCGGGCACACGCGGAATTGCCGTCGGTGCTTTTGCGCGCAGTTCCGTAACTAAAGTGACGGTTCCGGATAGCGTGACCGCCTTAAACGGAGCTTTCGCATATTGTACTACAATTACTGAAGCTATCCTTCCGCAGACCCTTTCGTATATCGGTTCAGCCGCTTTTTCTGATTGTACACAGCTGCAAACAATTATCATACCTGACAGCGTTACTTCGATCGGATATTAGGCATTTGTCGGATGTACTTCATTGCAGGAAATCATCATCCCCGCCGGCGTCACGCGCATAGGCTCTCCCAAAAAGTACGATTATGCTGCTTCAGGCGGAGGATTTGATGCAGAAAACCCTCCCAAAAGCGTTATATTCAAAGACCCGAAAGGCTGGTATATAGACGAAACCTCCATTTCAGAGGAGGAACTTTCCGACCCCGCAAAGGCAGCGGAATATATAGGATATATGCTGATAAAAAAATAGACAAATCCCGGGGCGCACGTTGTGCGCCCCGGGATTATAAATTTTTAGATTGCCGATTTTCTTTTGCCGGTCAAACCGCAAGACGCGGGCTCACGGAGAAATCATTCTTCGCCGCCTTCGATCTCTGCCGTTTCGGCGGATCCCTCGGGCATTGCTTCCTCTGCGGCGCCCTCTTCTTCCGGATCATCCTCTTCGCGCGGTGCAACCGTCACGGTCGCAACCTCTCCGTCTTTCAGGCGCATCACGCGCACGCCCTGCGTATTCCTGCCGATCTTAGAAATGTCGGTAACGTGCATCCTTATGATCGTGCCGTTGTTGGAGATAATCATGATATCTTCCTCTTCGGAAACGATCTTCAGGTTGACGAGATATCCCGTCTTTTCGTTAAACACGCCCGCCTTAATGCCCTTACCGGCACGGCCCTGCAGCCTGTAATCCTCCACGTCGGAACGCTTGCCGTAGCCGCCCGACGTGATGGTCAGCACTTCACAATCCGGCTTGATGACGAGCATATCGACGAGTTGATCTCCTTCCGAAAGATCCATCGCCTTGACGCCCTGCGTATCTCTGCCGAGCGGGCGCACGTCCTTTTCGCTGAAGCGGATGCACTTACCCTCGCGGGAAGCAATGATGAGCTCATCTTCTCCCGTCGTGAACTGTACGGAAATGAGTTCGTCGCCCTCGACGATCTTGATGGCGATTTTTCCGACTTTGCGGATATTGGCAAATTCCTCGATGGCGGTCTTTTTGATCAAGCCGTTGCGCGTCGCCATCGCGATATAGCCGCTCGTCCTGTCTTCGGTCAGAGGAATGATCGCGGTGATCTTTTCGTTCTGATCGATCTGCAAGAGATTGACGATCGCGCGGCCGCGCGCCTGACGCTGGGCTTCGGGGATTTCGTAAGCTTTGATGCAATATACTTTTCCGAAGCTGGAGAAGAACAGTATCTCGTCGTGCGTGGAAGAGATAAACAGTTTTTCCACGAAATCTTCATCCTTGGGTTTATGCGCCGTAATGCCCATGCCGCCGCGATGCTGCGCCTTGTATTCGGAAACGGGCTGGCGCTTGATGTATCCCGAATGAGTCATCGTGATGACGATATCTTCCTTTTCGATGAGATCTTCAATGTCGATCTCGCCGTAATCATAGGAAAGTTCCGTCTTTCTCGGACTGGGATATTTCTCTGCGATCGTGCGTAAATCCGTCTTAATGATGTCCAATACCCTCGTTTCGTTCGCCAAGATGTCTTTCAGATCTGCAATCGTGCGCTCCAATTCGGCAAGCTCTTCCTGCAATTTTTCCACCTCTAAGGAAGTGAGCCTCTGCAGGCGCATTTCAAGGATGGCATTTGCCTGCTTATCGGAGAGCGCAAAAGTCTGCATGAGTTTGTCCGCCGCCACAAACTTGTCCGCCGACTGTTTGATGATGGCGATGACTTCGTCGATATTCGCGAGCGCCAAAACGAGCCCTGCGACGATATGCGCGCGCTCTTCCGCCTTATTGAGATCGAACTTCGTGCGACGCACGATGACGTCTTCCTGATGCAGGATATAGTAATGGATGATCTCTTTTATGTTGAGCACCTTCGGCTCGCCGTCTACAAGCGCGAGAAGGGTAATGCCGTTGGAGGTCTGCAGCTGCGTATGTTTGTAGAGAAGATTGAGTACGACTTGGGCGTTTGCATCCTTTTTCAGTTCGATAACGATGCGCATGCCGTCCCTGTCCGATTCTTCACGGATATCGGAAATACCCTCTATGCGCTTATCCTTGACGAGGTCGGCGATATTTTCGATGAGTTTTGCTTTATTGACCTGATAAGGTATCTCGCTGACGACGATGCGGGTACGCTGCGTATTGCCCGAAGCGAAATCTTCGATCTCGCATTTCGAGCGAAGGATATAATTCCCTCTGCCCGTGCGATAGGCGCGCTTGACGCCCGCCCTGCCCATGAGGATCGCTCCCGTCGGGAAATCGGGCGCGGGGACATATTCCATCAATTCATCGATCGTAATGTCGGGGTTATCGATCTGCGCGATCACGGCTCCGATGACCTCCGCCAAATTATGCGGCGGGATATTCGTCGCCATGCCGACCGCGATACCGTCGCTGCCGTTTACGAGCAGGTTCGGAAAGCGCGCCGGCAGTACGCAAGGCTGCATGCCCGTATCGTCGAAGGTGGGATAATAATCGACCGTCTCTTTATCGAGATCGCGCAGCATCTCCGCCGCCAGTTTTGACATCCTCGCTTCGGTATAGCGCATCGCCGCGGGGGGATCGCCGTCCACCGAGCCGAAGTTTCCGTGCCCGTCAACGAGAGGAAAATTGATGGTAAAATCCTGCGCGAGCCTTACGAGCGCATCATAGACGGCCGAATCGCCGTGCGGATGATATTTACCCAAAACATCGCCGACGATACGCGCGCACTTACGATACGCCTTATCGTTATAAAGCCCCATCTCGTGCATGGAATACAGAATGCGCCGATGCACGGGTTTCAAGCCGTCGCGCACGTCGGGAATCGCGCGGCTGACATTGACCGCCATAGCATAGGCTATGAAGGACTTTTTCAGCTCGTCGTCGACCTCGACGTCGATCATATTGGTCATTGCAAGAGTTTTCTTAAACTCTTCGGTCAGTTCCGGACTCGTTTCTTTTTTAGCCATAAGTCACCTCTCAAACGTCCAGTTCCGCGACGAGTTTCGCGTTCTGCTCGATAAACTGCCTGCGCAGTTCGGGCTTTTCGCCCATCAACAGGGAAAACATTTCGTCCGCTTCGACCGCGTCCTTCATGTTGACGCGAAGAAGCGTGCGCGTCGCGGGGTTCATCGTCGTTTCCCATAGCTGGGTGCTGTTCATCTCGCCGAGGCCTTTATAGCGCTGTAAATCAAATTTACCCGGATTCGCATTGCGGTATTCGTCCAGTTCTTCGTCCGAATACATATACTTTTCTTCCTTGCCGCGGGTCGCTTTATACAGAGGCGGCTGCGCGACGTAAACGTGGCCCTTTTCGATGAGCGGCCGCATGAAGCGGAAAAAGAAGGTAAGCAGCAAAATACGGATATGGCTGCCGTCTACGTCCGCATCGGTCATGCAAATGATGCGGTCATAGCGAAGTTTGCTCTCGTCAAAATCGTCATGGATGCCGCACCCGAACGCGGTGATCATACTCTTGATCTCCTCGTTTTCGAGCACGCGGTTAAGGCGCGCCTTTTCAACGTTCAAAATTTTGCCGCGCAGCGGCAGAATCGCCTGAAAGCGCCTGTCGCGCCCCTGCTTTGCCGTGCCGCCGGCAGAATCCCCCTCTACGAGATAGATCTCGCAAAGTTCCGCCCGCTTTTCGCTGCAATCGGCGAGCTTTCCGGGCAGCGTAGTGCTTTCGAGCACCCCCTTCCTTCTCGTAAGTTCCCGCGCATTTCTCGCTGCGTCGCGCGCCTTTTGCGCCGTAATGCAGCGCAGAACCAATTCACGCGCACGGGAGGGATTTTCTTCCAGATAGGTGCCGAGATGTTCGACCGTCGCCTTCTGCACATAACTGCGCATAAAGCTGTTGCCGAGTTTTGTCTTGGTCTGCCCTTCGAACTGCGGCTCGGTGAGCTTGACGGATACGACCGCGGTGATCCCTTCGCGCACATCTTCGCCGGTAAGTTTATCGTTTTCTTTCAAAATATTCAGTTTGTGTCCTGCGTCATTGATGACTTTTGTGAGCGCCGCCTTAAACCCGTCGAGATGGGTCCCGCCCTCTTCGGTATGGATATTGTTCGCGTAGCTTAAAATCTGCTCATTATACCCGTCGTTATACTGGATCGCGACCTCGATCGCATAATCTTCCTGTTTCTCTTCAAAGTAAACGGGCTGTTCAAAGAGCACCTCTTTATTTTTGTTGAGATCCTCTACAAAGTGCAGGATGCCGCCGTCGTAGCGGAATTCGTCAAAGCGCGGCTTTTCTTCGCGCAGATCTTCTAAAGAGATGGTCAATCCTTTATTGAGGTAGGCAAGTTCTCTGAGCCGCACTTTCAAATTATCATAGTTGAAAACGATCGTTTCAAAGATCTCGCTGTCGGGATAAAAGGTCACCTGCGTGCCCGTTTTGTCCGTATCGCCGACGACGGCGAGCGCGCGCTGCGGTACGCCGCGATTATAGATCTGTTTGTAAACGTGGCCGTTCTGGTACACTTCCACTTCCAGCCATTCGGAAAGCGCATTGACGACGGAAAGCCCCACGCCGTGCAAGCCGCCCGAAATCTTGTAGCCGCCGCCGCCGAATTTGCCGCCCGCGTGCAGCTTAGTGAGCACCAATTCGACCGAAGAAACCCCCTCTTTATGATGAATGCCCGTAGGGATGCCCCGCCCGTTGTCCGTCACGGTGCAGGAACCGTCTTTATTGATGCGTACCCGTATCGTATCGCAATAGCCGGCGAGCGCCTCGTCGATAGAGTTATCCACGATCTCCTGTACGAGGTGATGCAGCCCCCTTTCGTCCGTAGAGCCGATGTACATGCCGGGCCTCTTCCTTACCGGTTCCAGCCCTTCCAGTACCTGTATTTGCTCTTCTCCGTATTCGCCTTGAACTTTGTCCGCCATAAAAATATCATCTCCTAATCGCAAGTATAAATGACGCGTTTCTAACAGTCTTATTATACCATAAAACGCCCGTAAAGCAAAGCGATTTCATCCTTTTTTATAAATTTCGCGCTTCTAAATCGCGTATAACGCCCGTAAACGCGCCTTAAAGGGGCGAAAAAAGATCCTTAGACTGATGACAGCGGAATTGAATCCGATTTTTTGTCTGAAAACGGCATTGCTGCATGCATAAAAAATGTCTGCCGGGACATACTCAATAGAAAACGGAGGGCTATTATGGAAGAAGAAAGATGCCGCCAATGCGGCAAAAAGGAACAGTTGACGCGCATGCTGCTCTGTGCACATTGCGGCTCGCTCTTTTGCGCAGACTGCGCAGGGTTAGCGGGCAATCTTTGCCCGCAATGCCTCGGCCTCCTTTCAAGGCTCAATTGAACAGATATAAAACGGGCGCGGACTTTTGTCCGCGCCCAAGCATTTTATAAATTTAAATGTGATGCACGTCGGCGATATCCGCGCGCAGGCAGGCTATCAGCTTTTTTTCATACTTGGCGATTCCCGCGACCCAACACTTTTCCGCCTTCTCTTCCGCGGCGTTGAGTTCCCGCAGCGCGGCGAGTTTATCGCCGTTGACATACAGTTCGTAGGCCGCCAAAATGCGGCGGGACTGCAAAGTGTCTTCTATGCGAAGGTATTTCTCAAGTGAGGGATACATTTCCCTCGCGACGTCCGCATTTCCTTTGACGGCACATTCGCAGAACAGAATATCCGAAGCAATATCGTCGAAGTAATAGGACGGCACATATTCGAGCAGGCTTTCCAGCCGGTCACAGGCGCGCACGGCATTTTCGATATCTCCGCCGTCCAAATAGTACATCAGCCTGTAATTGGTCAGCAGAATAAAGTTAAAATCATCTTCGGGAAGCTGCGGCAACCCAAAGTACAGTTTTTGTTCGATCTCCGAAGGGGAAAAGCCCTGATACAGATACCCTTCCACGGCCAAGATGTTGACCGCCGTCAAATACGAAGTTTCCTTTTTGATCAACCCGCGCAGCAATGCGCCGTCGGTATCCAGATCTTCGCTAGAAAAAGGGAGCGCATTATAAAAGAACAGATGAAACGCGCACGGCAGCGAGGAACATACGAGCGCATAGGCGACGAACGGGATCCGCGCGTAAAAATAGAGAGTCAAAACGGCGGCAAGCAAAAATAAAAAGGAAAAGGTCAATCCGCCGATCGTAACGATCAAATATTTTGTATACAGATTATCCGCATTGCGCGGCAGCATTTCCGCCGCCCCCGCAACCGTTTCTGGAATTTCTTTAAACGTGCAGCGGAGCTTACCTTCGTCGCGAAAAATTTTGAGCGGCCCTATGCGCAGGCTGTTAAACCGAAAACCGCTGGCAAGCCCGAATACGATGTGCCCCAATTCATGAAACACGCAACAGACGAGACTCGATATAAGCCCGCCCAGTACAAGGGAAAAAATGAGAACGACGGAATCGATCTGCGCATAATAATGCTCGTAGCCGAGATAGATCACGATGCCCGCGAGCACGACGACCACGGCGATGTCGAAGGCTTTCGCCGCCCCTTCCAAAAAACGCCTCATCATATCGCATCCTCCCGCAGGCGGAGAGCGATATAGCCTTCCAAGTTGTCCGCCTCGCTCACGCGCAGTTTTCGCACGCCGGCATATCGCGCGATCATGGCAAGGAGCATCGCGCCGCCCCCAAGAATGTCTGCACGGCGGGGATCCATACCGGGGAGCGCCAATCGCTCCTCCTGCGACATACGCAGCAATTTTTCCGCCCAGTTTTCTACTTGCTCGGCCGACAGCACAGTGCCGTGCACCTGCCGCGGATCATACACGGTCAATTTTTTCTCGAGGGCGACGATCGATGTTGCCGTGCCACCGATCGCGGTCATCTGCGTCTGAGGGATCTTTCCGTAAAGCGGCAGCCGTTCGGCAATCAGCGCACGCGTCGCAGCGAAATCCCCTCCGCTCATCTCGGTTATGCGCACCGCGCCGAGGTCGAGGCTCTTCGCGTAGACGATCGCATTTCCGTCGCTGACGGTCACCTCGCTGGACGCACCGCCCACGTCGATGATGCCGCCCGCCTTGCCGTTTAAGGCGCCGTACAGGCCCGCTGCCGCCTCTTCCTCGCCCGATATGACGTCCAAGTCCAGCCCGCTCCTCTCTTTCACTAACCGAACGAACTCCGCGCCGTTTTCCGCACGGCGCGCCGCCGCCGTCGCAAAGACGTACAGCCTGTCCGCACCCCAACGGCGCGACTCTTCCGCAAAGCGCTCGATTGCCGCCGCCGTCCTTTCCATGGCGGCGGCAGAAAGTCTGCCCGTTTCGGAGAGCCCTTCGCCGAGACGGGTGGTGTCGATTTTTTTATATAAAGAACGACCGTCCGCCCACAGAAGCAGACGGACGGAATTAGATCCGGTATCGATTGCCGAAATTTTCATATTGTCAACCTTCATCGAGAATCATGCCGAGCTGGCGCGCGCGGTAAGAGAGCCACCATTCCGCGGTGTAGATCTCCTCGATATCGGAATTTTGATCATTGATGATCTGCTCGTAGCGCGCGATCTCTTCTTCCAGAAAGCGAATCCTCTCGCGCCGCTGAGACAGCAGCACCAGTTGATACACCATGAAAACGATCAGGATCACGAGCAACAGCACCGCCGCGACTGTGCCGCCGATCACCAATTTTTTGAACTTTTCTTCCTTCATTGCGTGCAGCCGGCTCGCGTTTACGATTCTTCGAGCCTCTCCTGCATTTATTATACAGCTTTACGGCAAAAAAAGCAAGTATTCTGTGCAAACTTTTGCGATACAGCAAAAAACCGACGGGAAGAGCGGCGAGCATGTATATGCGGAAGTCGGGCAAAAAGAAAATCGCGCGCATGCCGGCAAACAGCACCGCGAACACGAGAAAAAACAAGACGTCCGCCGCGGCGCGCCATACCGCATTTTTCACAAAAAATCGGATGCACGACACGCCTTCGTATAATACGCCGCCGAGCGCTCCCGTCAATATGCAGACGGCGAACGCATACAGCTGTACAGAAACATCCGTCAACCGAAAAGCCTCTTTGTCAATTTCTCACTTTTGCCGAAAAATCGTATGCCGGCGATTTTGCCCGTCGCAGAAAAGTTTCCGTTCGCCTTGGAAAAGCTGACGATCTTTAAGTTTTCGCCCGCAATGACCGCCCTGCCCCCTTCGAGCGTAATGCGGATCTCCCGCGGCGTAAAACCGTCTACGCTCGCGACGCCCGTCACCGTGATCTTTTTCTGCTGTTCGATCAGCGCCGTTTCCGCGCGTTCTTGGATATTCGGCTCGTCCATAAAAAATATTCCCTCCGCATGGTGTCGTCGGGAATATCATATGAAAACTCGATTCCGTTTATGAATGATTTACTGCGCCTTTTTTTCTTTGGCGCGCGCCTTGGCGCGCAGTTCGCTGTCGAGAATGCTCTTGCGGATGCGCAGCGATACGGGCGTGACCTCCAAAAGCTCGTCGTCATTGAGAAATTCAAGGCACTCTTCCAGGCTCATCTTTTTGGGAGTATTCAGGCGCATCGCATCGTCACTGCCGGCGGCGCGGGTATTGGTCATGTGCTTTTTCTTGCATACGTTGACGTTGATGTCCTCTGTTTTGGGAGATACGCCGACGACCATGCCCTCGTATACCTGTGTGCCCGGCTCGATAAACAATACGCCGCGTTCCTGCGCATTGAACAGCCCGTATGTGACCGCCTCGCCCGTTTCAAAGGCGACGAGCGAACCGGTATCGCGGCGCTTGATGTCGCCCTTATAGGGCTGATATTCGAAGAAAATGGAATTCATGACCCCTTCGCCCTTGGTCGCCGTCAAAAATTCGCTCTTATATCCGAACAGCCCGCGTGCGGGGATCAAAAATTCGAGCCGCATGCGCGAGCCGACCGCGCTCATATGCACCAATTCCCCTTTGCGTTCGCCCATACTCTGGAATACGGTGCCCGTGCCGTCTTCGGGCACATCGACGATCAGCCGCTCGATGGGCTCGTACAGCTTGCCCTCGATCGTCTTGTAGAGGACGCGCGGCGTACTGACTTGAAATTCATAGCCCTCGCGGCGCATCGTTTCGATGAGGATTGAAAGGTGCATTTCGCCCCTGCCGCTCACTTTGAACGCTTCGGCGCTGTCGGTGTCCTCCACCTTCAAAGAGACGTCCTTCAAAAGTTCGCGGTACAGCCTGTCCCGCAGGTGGCGGGAAGTTACGAATTTGCCTTCTTTGCCCGCAAAAGGACTGTTGTTGACGGAAAACGTCATCTCCACCGTCGGTTCGCTGATCTTGACGAAGGGAACCGCCTCGACCTTGTCGGGCGAGCACACGGTATCGCCGATGTTGATGCCCTCCATGCCGGAAAAACAGACGATGTCTCCCGCCATCGCGCTCGCGACGGGCACGCGCGAAAGCCCCTCGATTTGATAGAGATTGACGAGCTTGCTCTTCTTTTTTAAGTCGATGATATTATGGTTGCAGATCACCACGTCCTGATTGGCGACCGCGGTGCCGCGCTCTATCCTGCCAATGCCGATCCTGCCCACATAATCGTTGTAGTCGATGGAAGAGACGAGAATTTGCAGCGGCCCCTTTTCGTCCGCTTCCATGGGCGGAATATGATTCAAGATCGTATCGAACAGAGGCGTGAGGTCGGTGCCCTCTTTGTCTGCATAGCGCGAAGCAGTGCCCGCCCTGCCCGAGCAGAACAGGATGGGACTTTCCAGCTGCTCGTCGCTCGCGTTGAGGTCGATCAAAAGTTCCAATATCTCATCTTCCACTTCGGCGATACGCGCATCGGGGCGGTCGACTTTATTGACGACGATGATGAGCCTGTGGTTGAGTTCAAGCGCCTTTTGCATGACAAAGCGGGTCTGCGGCATGGGGCCTTCTGCCGCGTCGACGAGCAGCAGAACGCCGTTGACCATTTTCAGTACGCGCTCCACTTCTCCGCCGAAATCGGCGTGCCCGGGGGTGTCGATGATGTTGATCTTCACGCCGTGATAATGGATGGACGTGTTCTTGGCCAAAATCGTGATGCCGCGCTCCCGTTCGAGCGCATTCGAGTCCATGACGCGCTCTTCCACTACCTGATTTTCTCTGAATGTGCCGCTCTGCTTGAGCATCTGATCCACGAGCGTCGTTTTGCCGTGGTCGACGTGCGCGATGATCGCCACGTTGCGTAAATCGTTCCTGATCAAAACCGTAATCTCCTGTAACTTCGTATAACGGTAATATTTTAATACTTTTTGCATGAATCGGCAAGTATTTTCGGCACAAAAAGAGCGGGCGCGATATTATTTTCGCTTATGCCCGCTCGATTTTTTTATGAAAGCCATGCCGACGGCATCGTCCGATTCTCTTGAAACCAAGCCGTATCCTTGAGCAGCGTATTGTTGTTAGAACAGTCGACCGTAACGCCGCTCCTGTTCGACGTGACGACGATGTTTCCGTTCATGAAGGTAAAACCGCCCGCCGCCTCGTCGTCACCCAAAGAAGTGACGTATACTTGATCGGTATAGGCGGATACGCGGTCGATCATCGCCTGCGTCGGAAATTGATTTTCCTTATTGTCGGTATATTCGTCCGTGCCGGCACAACAGCATACGCAAACGATCTTGGGCTTGATGACGGAGAGAAGGCAATCGTTTGAAGAAGTTTTGGAGCCGTGATGCCCCGCCTTAAACAGCGCCACTTCGGGGAGCTGATTATACTGCACGAGATATTCTTCTCCCTCCTGCTCGAGATCGCCCGTAAAGAGGAAATGCTGATCCCCTTGGTTGAACATCAGGCAGACGGAATAATTATTTTCGTCGCTGCTGCGGTTTTCATAAAAGTAATTGTACAGGATCTCCATTTCGATGCCGTCCGCAACTTCCCAAACGCGCTTCGCGCCGTCCGTTTCGTTCCAGCATTGCAGCGCCGTATAATGCACCGCCCCTGCCGACACTTCCGCGTCGCGCTGTTCACAATAATTTCGGTAGACCGCCGTATCTTTGTCGGTCAAAGCGAAGTCGATGATCACCTCGCATTCATACCGCGCAAAGATGCTCGGAGAAGAGGAACTTCCCGCAAAGCCCGCAATGTGATCTCGGTCTGCATGCGTCGCGATGACGTATTCGAGCACGCCGTCC
>CAJFGA010000037.1 GCA_904374385.1 uncultured Clostridia bacterium
AAGGTCTCATGCAACGGGCTGCCGTGAACCGTGTCAGGATAGGGATATAGCAGCACTAAGCGGATTTGTTCGTGTGCCATGAGGTAGCTTTGCAGGAGTCACCTGCGGTTTTAACGCTTCGGCGCGTTGTTTCAAAGGAGGATGCACAGTTTTTTCGCAAAAAAGTTCCCGAAACCATTCGGGAACTTTCTTTTTGTATCCGGCTTCCGCGGTCGTCGCGAGATTGATAAAAGGCTCAGCCGATGAGCAGAAAAGCCGATCATACGATAAACAATAATAGGCTTCCCCTGGGGATTGTCACCGCATGTGGACGAGCAACAACTCTCCTTGGACCCGTCACTGCATGCGGACGAGCAAACAAAAGGCTCCCCTTTGGCCTCACGGATCCCGCGGCCGGTCAATAAAAAGGCTTCCCCCAAGGGGAAGCTGTCACCGTAGGTGACTGATGAGGGGGTATAATGATATCCCCCCCCCCCGCAAGCAGTCCTTCCCTTCGAGGAGGAAGGTGAAAAGAAAAAGTACACGTGTATCCCCCGCCGGATCAACCGGCGGGGGCCTTTCAATCGAGTTTCTTGATCAAATTGCCGATTTCCCTGTACGCAAAGTAATCGTATTGATACATGAGTTCGAGAAAATCCTGCCGTTCGTAATATCGGCTCGTACTGCGCAAAAATCCGTTCACGCCGTCCGAAAGATATTCTTCCGGCTCTTCGGTATTTTCCGCCGTGCGGAAGATCGCGTCCAAATCAAAAACAATATAATCGCCCTCCTCCGACAGATAGATCAAATCCTGCACGTCCTCCTGTGCGAAAGAGGTCTCCTGCCCGCCGATGCACACGAGAACGCGGCCGCCGCCGATGGTCACCTGCCCGTCCGCACTGACAACGGCTTCCCCTTCCTCCGCCGCCTTAACGAAGACTCGGTCGCCGTCCGAATACATGATATCCGAAAACATGCCCGATTCGCGGCTGACAAATACGGAAGTTTCATCCTTGAACACGCTCACTCCCTGATACAGATTCATGTTGAAATCGTATCCGAGCAGATCGAGCAGCGTAGGCAAAACATCAAAAGTGTTGCAATACTTTTCGATCTTGATACCGCCTATATCCTCTTCGGCCGTATAGTCAATGCCGTAGTAGTATGCCCCGTCATAATTCGATGTAAAGTTTTTATCCGTATTTTCGTACGTCATCCCCTCGTACAGCGCGCTGTCTACGGTCAGATCCATACAGCTGCCCGACCAAATGAAAAACGGGATATTGTAGTGCTCGGTATTCCAGTACTCCCCTTCCGCAATGCCCTTCATCGCATAACTCTGCTGCGTATAATAGCAATTGTGGTCGGCATAAAAAACAAAAGCCGTATTCGCCAGTTCGCCCGTCTCTGCAAGTTCGTGGATCAGCCGATTGATGCCCACGTCAAGATCCATGATGCCCGCCTGATAGCGCTTATAGCGCAGATACACATCCTCGTCGTCCGCAGGCGCGATCGCAAACTTATCGTCGACAAATGTCGCGGGATATCCCGTAATGCGCTCGTAATAGGGCTCCAGCTCCTTGACCACATAGCGGGAAGATCGGGATGACTTTTCCGCTTCCGTCAGATCGGCTGTATAATCGCCGTATTCGGTCAGGTCATTGTAATGTCCGTGGCTGATCAGCGTCATCATCATGGTAAAGAAGGCGCTGTCGTCCGAGCCGCACTCCGATATCTCGTCAAGATACTGCGAGATCATCTCGCTGTCGCGGTCCAGATCATAAAAGCCGTTTTTCGAATAGTAGCCGGAAAGCCGGTTCATCGTATTCAAAAAATGTGCGTTATCGAACCCGTAAAGTTCGGCAAACGTATCCTCACGGCCGTAATAAGAGCCGACATTTGCATGGAAATAATTGGTCGTGTAGCCGTTTTCCTGCAAAATATTGGGCAGCGTAAACGCAAAGTTATGATCGAGCAATCCTTCCGAATCGGTCAGTGTGGGCACGATGGAGTTTTCCGTCTTGGCGGGGTAACTTCCGAGGATAGAGAGCGCCTCCGAATGATTCGTCTTATCCCGCGCGTAATAATTCGTCATTGCAAGCCCCTGCGAGGCCAGCGCATACAGCGTGGGCGTATATTCCCCGTTGATGGCGTACCATTCGCCTGACTCTATGACGACGAGCACTACGTTCTGCCCCTCGAATTTTCCCGTCATGATCTGGTCATATCCGGCGTACGGACGAAGGGAAGAACTCATGCGCCCCTCTCCGAAATATTCGTCCAGGGCGCCGAGGTTTTCCTGCAAATCTGCCTCCCGCTCTTCCTCCGTCATAGCCGGATCGACTTGCACAAAGTTGGAAATATTCTTGAAATAAAACCCGAATGTGCCGAATTTTTTATATGCCTTTGCAGAAAGAAACTGCGTATCGTACAGATACGAATCGTCCTTATAGATGTACAGTTCGTCGCTGGGCGAAGTCGTTGCAAAGGAATCAAGCGCTATATAATACAAATTGGAAGACGCGCCCGAAGTAAGGCAAAATATGAGCACCAGCATCACGATGGTCTGCAGGCGAAAACTCTGCTTTGCCTTGACTTTTTTCAGCTGCGCCAGCACGAAGCATTCTGCGATGAATACGAACAGGAGCCCGACGATGAACAGATAGTCGAGAAATTCATTGGTAAATACGCCGCCCACCTCGTTGAGCAAGTTGAGCATGCTCAGGCTGAACACCATATTGCTCATGCCGTACAGCGATTCGTTGACGATGGAAACGAGAATCTGTACAATCAGCATCACGCAGATCATGACCGTCTGCGCCCGAAAACTGGGCACGATAAAAATGACCGCCGCCACAAAGAACAAAATGGCGATATCTAACCAAAAATAAGTGGGAAAGACCCCTATTCCCATCGCGTTGAACGTGATGAACTCTATGAGGAGCGCCGTCAAAATGTAGCTGCCTACATAGAGAGATTTTTTCAGAAGCAGACTGTGCACGGTTCACCTGTCCGCCGCGTCCGCACGCGGCGCCGTTATTTTTCAAAAAATTCGTGATAGATGGCGCGGACGCACCGTTCGTAATCGGCATTGTCGATGCCGACGATAATATTCAGCTCGCTCGACCCCTGGTCGATCATGCGCACATTGATGCCCGCATCGGAAAGTGCGGTAAACAGGCGCGCCGAGGTACCGATATTCTGCGCCATGCCGTGACCGACCGTCGCGACGAGCGCGATGTTTTCGGAAACGCGGATGTAATCGGGGGAAAGCGCCTCTTTCATCTCCTCGATCAGCCTGTCCAGCATGCCCCCTTCGAGGTAACGGCTCTCGATCACGAGGGATAAGGTATCGATGCCCGAAGGCATATGCTCAAAGTTGATGCGCTCCTTTTCAAGGACGGAAAGCGCCCGGCGCGCAAAGCCGATCTCCGAATTCATCAGCGACTTTTCGATAAAAATAACGGTAAAATCCTTTTTGCCCGCGATCCCCGTGACGATGTTGCCGTGCGGCGTATATTTTTTAGAGGGCAAAATCAGCGTGCCCGCATCTTCCGGGCGGAAGGTATTTTTGATTTTGATGGGGATATCCCCTTTGCGCACGGGGAAGATCGCCTCCGCATGCAGCACGTTCGCCCCCATATAGGAAAGTTCGCGCAGCTCTTTGAAGGAAATGACCTCGATCTTTTCGGGATTTTTGACGATGCGCGGGTCGCACGCGAGAAAACCGCTCACGTCCGTCCAGTTTTCATATACGTCCGCATTGACGGCGCGCGCTACGATCGATCCGCTGATATCGCTGCCCCCGCGCGAAAACGTCTTGATGTTTCCGTCGGCATCCGTGCCGTAAAAGCCGGGCACAACGGCATGCCCCGCCCTTTTCAGCCGTTCCTCAATCAGCGGATAAGACTTCTTTTCATCGAACGCGCCCTTCGCGTCGAAGAAAATGATATCCTTCGCATCGACAAATTCCCAGCCGAGCAGCGCCGCCATGATGCGCGCGTTCAGGTATTCCCCGCGCGACGCGGCAAAATCCGCACTCTTGCGCGCGACGATCTCCGCCTCCGTCTTATCGAGAATGGGCTGAATATCAAAATGCAGCCCCAACTCATCGACAATGGATTGAAACCGCTTGCGGATCTTGGCAAAGGCCTCTCCGCAACTGCCCGTTTGGGCACTTTCCTGATAGCACGCATATAAAAGATCCGTGACTTTGACGTCCTCAGAAAAGCGCTTGCCCGGAGCCGATACCACCACATATTTTCGCGCCGGGTCGGAAAGTAAAATTTCAGCCGCCCGCTTGATATTATTGCCGTCCGCGAGGGAAGTCCCGCCGAATTTGCACACCGCCATGTTCATTTTTTTACGATCTCCTTGCCTTCGATGTAATAACGCTTTTCAGCACTTTCCCCCATCGAAAAGGTCTTTCTCGGCAGACAGCCGTGCCGTTTGACCGCCGCAAACAGCGCCGATTTATCCATTTTCGGAAGCAGCACGCCCACGCAGCCCTCTTGCCGCGACAGGCGCTCCACTTCTTCCGCGCCGTGTATGTAGTCCACCTCGCCGCCGTTTTCTGCAAGATAGCGAGCGATATAACGATCCGCCTTTTCCACCGCCGCGGCGGCGTCCGTACCGAGCGGACAGGCGATCTTTTGTCCGCCGACGACGAGAAACGCCTCGCCTTCCCCTTCCCGCGGAAATCCCGCTGAAAACTTTTCGGGTGCGACCCCTTTGACGATGCGGTGGATCGCCTCGAAGCGGATCCCGCCGTCATACAGGTTGACTGCCTCGACGAGCGCATAGCGCGCGGGATGATCCCGCTTCTCCTCTTCGGAGAGATTTGCTTTGATCTTATCCCAAGACGCCTTGGCAGTCGCAAGCGAATGGTTTCCGTCTCCGACCATGAAGATCAGTCCGTCCTCATCCGCAAGCGCCGCAAACGCGGCGACGATCCCCTGCGTATCGGGCACAAAATAGCCGCGGATGTGGCCGCCGCCCATATTGAGGTCAAAATCATACAGCTTTGCAAGGCCGCCGCGGCGCGCCTTGACATCTTTCAGCACGCTGTCCTCCCTGTCATCATACAGGAGCATGACGTGCGGAAATTCGAGGCTCGCTCCCGCGCGTATCCGCATGCGGGGCGGGATGCGCTCCACGATCGTCGCCTCCGTCGCTTTGATCTGCGCCTTAGCGCCGACTTCGTAGGAATAAGCCTCCAGATCGACGGAGATGACCAAGCCGAAGCGAGTGGGCGAATAAGGCGTATCGCGCTCGACGAGCACGAATCCTTCCCCCAGACGGCGAAAGACGCCCTTGCGGGCGTATTCATCCATCTTTTCGCCGATGGCGGCGATGCGCGCCGTACAGTCGCCCGAAAGATAGATCTCGGGCAGCGTCAGCCGAAGGGTGGACGGGGCGTCCCCGACCAGCTCTTCTAATTTTTGCCAGTATGCCGTGTCAGACGTGTGTTGGTCGCAGGCGATGACCGCCCACTTTTCCATATCCGTCCCCTCTTTCGGCAGCAATATCTTCGGTACTTTTACACAGCAATCCTTCATGTGTTTCACTCCGTAACCGGCGTCAGCAGTTGGCGACGATGAACACGACCACTGCCAGCGCGATCGCCAACAGCTTAATGGGCACGTTATCGATGAATACGCCGGCCACCTTTCTCCAAAATCCTTTTTCTCTCATTATTTTCTCCTCCCGTCCGCACCGAGGTCTTTCCAATAATAATCACCCAGCGTTTTCCGCAGCAGATCATAGTCCGCATAGCGCGAAATTTTGCCGCGCTGCGCAATGGTGATGATGCCCGTCTCTTCCGACACGATGAGCGCGATCACATCCGAAGTTTCCGTGATGCCGATCCCCGCACGGTGGCGCGTTCCCAGTTCCTTGGGGAGATTGGCATTCTGCGTCAACGGCAGAAAGCACCCCGCCGCCTGAATCTTATAATTGTTGATGACCATTGCCCCGTCATGCAGGGGCGCCTTCGGAAAAAAGATCCCCTCTATCAGCTGAGATGAAATATAAGCATCCAATTGCACGCCGCTTTCGAGCACCTGCCGCGGTATGTTGTCATTGGCGAGAATGATCAAAGCGCCGATGTTGTCCTTTGACATATTTTGCAGTGCGCGGATGATATCCCCGATCATGCGCTCGACCTCTTCGCGGGTAACATGCGTCTGCCGATCCGGCTCTTTGCTCAAAAATTTAGGCGCGTTGATGTTGATGTTCAGAATATCGCGTTTGACTTCGACATTAAAAATGATCATCACCGCAGCCGCAAAAACGATCGGGAATATCAAAAATGCATATCCGGGTAAATTTTCATTCCCGATGAACACAACGCCCGTCGCAACGGTGAACAGCACGAACACCGCGATGACGCCCTTTGCGTTCGCGTTTTTCAAAATTTTGAAAACGTAGTAAAAGACGAGCACGAACAGAATGATCTCCAACACATCGATAAACGTAAACGTATCGAAAGCCTTCGAACATGCCTCCGCGACCTTTGAGAAAAATGCATTCATCTTCCCGACTCCGAATAATTGTATACAAATATTTTACATTAAATTTTAAAAAAAATAAAGCGAATCGGCGCCTTTATGCGCCGTTATTTGGCTGCAGGGCAAAAAATATCTCGGCGTTGGCGCGCAAAAGCGCCCCCTGCGGCGTCAAAACGCCCCGTTTGACGCCGTTGATCGAATCTTGCAGGGCGGTATAGCATTTTTTTAAACGTATCGGCGCAAACGCGGAAGCCTGCCTGCGGCTCATCTTCACGGCATACTCCTTCATGCCGAGGATCGCAGCCGTATCCGCATCCCCCTTGCGGAGAACGGATATCTCGAACAGGGTGCGGAAATAGGCGCAGAGACCGTTCAGCAAATTCATCTCATCCGCCCCCTTTGCCATCAGCTCCGCCATAACGGACGCATACTTCGTATAATTGCCGAGGGAGATCGCCCCCGTCATTTCGTAGATCTTGTAGTCGGTATCGCGGAATACGATCTGATCGACGTCCTCCGCCGTCAACTTGCCGCCGCTGCCCGCAAAGGCGATCAGCTTTTCCGTTTCCCCCGCCACGCGCGACATATCTCCGAGGCAATAACGCATCACGCGCTCGCATACCTCCGTATCCGCATAGATGCGCTCCCGCCTGAACCGCGTATAGATCCAGCGCATGATCGTCTCTTCATCCGCATGCCCGCAGTCCACATAGGTCACATGGGGCGCTTTTTTCAAATCAAACCCCTTTCCCTTGGCAGAGGCGCCGTTGACGATGAGCAAAATCGTGCTCGGCTGCGGGTCTTCGAAATATTTTTTGAGATACGCCTCGTATTCGCGCTCCGTCGGATAAAAATCCGTCACCTTTACGAGCCTCTTTTGGCTCAAAAACGGAAAACTTTCCGCCGCGGCGACGAGAGCAGTCAGCCCGCTCCCCTTGAGGGATGCCCCTTCGAAAGCGCTGCAGTCGAGCGACGGCTCGGCAATAAATTTTTGGCGCAGCATCTCCTCCCCGCGCACTTTAAAATATTCTTCTTCCCCTTCGAACAGATAGATCGGCTCTGCGCCCTCTTCGAGGCTTTTCTTAAACAATACGAACTTCATAACCGCCGCCCTTCCCTTTGCACGAAATTATACCACCTTTCAGCGAGATTTGCAAGTCGCCCGCGCCGTAAACGCTGATTTTGCCGGGCGCCTTTTCAAAATACGCCTCTGCGGCGGGCAGACAGGCCGCATAAGCCGCGGCCGAATAATTTTCCGCGATCAAAAGATCCGCTCCGTAAAAGGCGTCCGTATCCAGATTTTCTCCCGCGATCAAAATGCGCACGCCGTCAACCGTCAGCAGCAGCCCCTCCGCACACACAAATTCGGCATACACGCCCGCCGCCGAAAAGGCGCCGCGCATCCCTTCCGCCTCTATCCCGCGAAAGGAGTCGACCCAATCCGCATCCGCCGAGATATATGCGCGTCCGATATCCGCAAACTCGGATACCGCGGCGAGCGCCGCGTCCGCTTCCTGCCCTTCGCATACGAGAAAGACAGCCGCCAGTTCGTCCGCTCCCTCGCGCAAAAAGAACCGCTCGGCATACTCCGGATCGGGCGCGCCCGTCAATACCAAACAGCGCGACGCACCCTCTCCGAAAAACAACAGGTCTGTGCCGTAACGGGCATACAGGCGAAGGATCGTGCCCGCAAACGCGCCGTTGCCCGCGAGCATCGAAACGGTCATCGCGGCGGTAAGAGTCAACGCGAGCGCACACCGCGGCAATGCCCTCAAATTGACTTTATCCGACAGGACGAACAGCGTCAAAAACCACAGGACCGCCGCTCCTCCAAAGACGAACCCGCAAATTAGCCCTGCCCTCCAATCAAAGGCGAGTACGGGCGTTTGCGCGAGGACGAGCATCCATTCCGGCACCCACAGCAGAACGCCCGCACCGAACGGAAACAGGCACGCGATCAGCGCGCAGACGAACAGCACGGCATACACAAAACTGATCAGCGGCACGAAGATCAAATTGAGGAAAAGGCTGAGCGCGGACACATAGCCGAATGCATCGAGTAAGATCGGAAAGGTCGCCAGCTGCGCCGACAGGCTGACGGCGATCGCGGAAGACAATTTCCGAGGCATTCGCCTGATACGGGCAAACAGCCGAGACAGCGCCCCGCCCGTAACGATGATGCCGCCCGCCGCCGCAACGGAAAGGCGGAAACCGACCTGAAAGAAATATACGGGATTGACGAGCATGACCAAAAGCGCCGCCAAAGACACCGAATGCAGCGCGTCATACTTCATGCCGCACGCGTCGGCGAGTGCGAGCGCCAAACACATGACCAAAGCGCGCACGGAGGAAGGCGAAAATCCGCATACGCCCGCGTAAAACAGAAGCACCGCCGCCACGATCGGCAGGCGCACGGCACCTTTTGCGCGCCACTTTCTGAGAGGAAAGGCGATCAGCCCGTAGACGACGCCGATGTGCAGTCCGGATACGGCAAATACATGCGCCACGCCGCCGTAGCGGAAGCTGTCCAGCATGCCTTCGTCGATCAGCCCGCTGTCGCCCGTCAGCATGGCGTAGGCGATGCGCGCACGCTCCGCGTCCATGCCCTCAAACAGCACGGCGCGCATCCGGTCGCGCACCGCGCCGAACAGATCGAACGATGTGCCGATCCGCTCTATCGTTTCATATGCGCCGCTCGCGCGGTACTTTACGCCGTCCAATACCGCATTGACGTTCACGTTCCCGTACGATTCGAAATCCAGTGTTTCGATCTCCGCCGTAAAGCGTACACGCGTACCGGCAGAAAACGCTTCGCCGCCGTATACATAGAGATACATTTTGTATGCGGGCGCATCGTATCCGCCCGCATGCAGAATGCCGAGCCCATCCAAAGTCAGCCTGCACCCGCGGTCGATAAAACTGACTTCCCGCACGGTGCCCGTCACCGTGCAGTCCCCCGCATACGCGGGCGCCCGTTCATACGCGGAGCGCACTGCGCAAAATCCGCCCGCCACCGCGCAAAAGAGCGCGGTCAGCAGCACCGTAAATGCGATAGCGCCGCTGATCCTCTGCTTTTTCCGAAATCGCCATACGACGGCGATCCCGCCGCACGCGGCGAGCAGCAGCGCCACCCAAAGAGCGGCAGTCCCTAAACTATAGGCGGCGAACGCCGCAAGCGCCGCCCCAACCGCGAGCAGAAAAACAGGCCTGAAATTGATGACCCGTTTCCCCGAAAACAGCATGTCCCGCATGCGCGCCCGCCGCTTTTTCATCGTTTACTTCTCTCCCCGCTTTCTGCCGCCGCAATGTGCAAAGCGGCGGAGCCGCTTTGCACCGCTCCGCCGTCTGCACAGATCCGTCATCAGCACAGGCTGATCCTGTCGCTGATAGAACGGACAAACAAATTCCTTTCCACCCCCAGCGCGACGCAATCGCCGATAAACTCGGTCAGTTTATCGCTCGGCCGCGCGATCTTCAATTCCGCACATACGAGCGGCGCCAACTCGTCCCCGTATACGCTCACCCTGTTTTCGAGAATGCCGCGAATGAGCGCGATCATCTCGTACGGCGTAAAATCTTCCTCCGACTTTCTGACCGGCTCGCCCGCTTCAACGCGGTAAAAATCACAGTCGAGGCACTTGTCCGTCTTGCGCAGATATCTCCTGCCGCACAGTTCCTCGCCCTTTAATTCGCACAGGCGGATAAGATTTTCCATGCGCTCTTCCACCTTGCCTCCAAACTTTTGGATGCCCAGCGTTGACAGGCAGCGCTTCATCAAAAACGCCTCGCTCATCGGCTCTTCCGCCGCCGCGATCGCTTTCAATCGCGCCAAAATCTCCTGATCGTTTTCCCCGTTCGTGACATAGCTCGCAAGGTTGCTGCCCTGCTCCACCTTCGCATACCTATAATTCTTGCGATATTTGGCAAGGTGGTCGCGGTTGCCCTTGTCTACGCCCGTCAAGCGGTCGAGAACATCCTTGATCTTTTTGATCTCACGCTTGGGATTGTTGATAAAATTGATGGTAAACAGCCTCACGACGTTCCAGTTGTTGAGTTTGAGCGTCTGGATCTGCAAAATATTCCTGTCCTTTGCGCTCGAATGATAGGCGGTCGTCCCGTCGCAGATGACGGCGAGGATAAATCGCTTTTTATTTTTGGGATCGACAACGGCGCAGTCGATCTTAAAGTCGGAAATACCGACGTCGTAACGGCATTCATAGCCGTAGTTTTTGAGTTCCGCCGCGATGTACTTGCCGATACCGCTGCGGCGCGCCTTGATCTCCTCCGAATTGATGGCGAGAGTCGTCTTGCCCTTTTCGGCAAACTCAAGGAAGGCTTTCAGCCCCGCGACCCCTTTGCTGTTCGTCTTGGCAAGGTTGATCATCGCCGACGTCATTGACGAAAAGACGATCATCTCCTCCCTCGCGCGGGAAACGGCGACGTTGAGGCGGCGCCATCCGCCCAACTGGTTGAGCGGACCGAAGTTCAAAGATACCCTGCCCGTCCTGTCCGGGCCGTAACAGACGGAGAACAGGATCACATCCCGCTCGTCCCCCTGCACGTTCTCGAGATTTTTGACAAAGAGGGGCTCCTCCCTCTCGTATGCGACGTCTTCCAAACGGTTCCTGACGAGCGCGTCGGTCAGGCGGCGCTCGATGTAATCCTGCTGCGCCGTCGAAAAGGTCACGATACCGATGCTCGAGCGGGACAGCTTCGGGTCGCGCAGGCGTCGCACCACTTCCGCGACGAGCGCCTCCGCCTCCGCCTTATTGCGTTTGGTAAAGCCGCGGTCGTATACGCCGTCCTCTACGAGCGCGAGCCGCACCTTGCTTTCCAACGCGTCGGGCGAAGGGAAAGTACACAGCTTGTTGCCGTAGTACATGACGTTGGAAAAAGCGATCAAACTCTCGTGCTTGCTGCGATAATGCCAGTTCAGATGCTTTTCGGGCATGCTCAAAGCGAGGCAGTCGTCGAGAATGCTCTCCAAGTCTTCCGCATCCAAATTTTCTTCGTCCACATAGCCGGTACTGAAAAAGGAAGTCGGCGGCAGCTGCTTGGGGTCGCCCACGATCACCGCGTTTTTGGCGCGCGCGAGAGAACCGACCGCCTCGCAGGTCGGCAGCTGCGAAGCCTCGTCAAAGACGACCAAATCAAAGATATCCGGCTCGGCAGGCAGATACTGCGCCACCGTGATCGGGCTCATGAGCATGCAGGGAGCCAGTTTTTTGATGAGTTCCGGGATCTCCGCAAAAAATCCCTTCAGCGTCATGCCGCGCATGTTGCTCTTAAAGATACGCTGGAAGGAGAGCACCTCCAAGCTCAACCCGCCCTCCGTGGAAGTGGTGGGCAGGTCGGCGATCAGTTTGCCGCGGATATGTTCTTTCGAAAGGCGCGCGAACTGTTCGTCCATTTGGCGGAATTGCTCGATCTTATCCTCCAATACGGAAGCGGAAAATTTGGAAAGCACCGGATCCGCGCCGATATTCGTCTCAATAAAGTTGCGGTATACGTTCTTGCGGAAACTGCTCAGAATGTTATCCGACGATACGGCGCCCGATTCGAGGGAATCGGTAATAAAGGAAAGCCCCTCCTCTTCCAATCGCGCCGAAATTTTTCTGTAGAGGCACCAAGCAGGCAGCATGTCGATGTTGTCGATCAGCGCGCCCGCCTTGACGAGGAAATAATCGAGGATATCTTCGTCGCTGTATTTGCTCGCTTCGGCGGCGATCATCCCTACAAAGTGCTCCATGCTTCCCAAAAAGCCGTCGATCGCCTTGCGCAGGCCGTCGAGCACGGGCACCGCATAGCCGCCCGCGACCGACTTGACGCAGACACTGTTAAAACTGTCCGCATTGTAATCCATGAACACGCCCTCGGCGAGCGCGTGCATCTCGCGCAGCTCCTCCATGAACTCGTCGCGGCGGCGGAAATTGATCTTGCCGCCCCTGTCCGTAAAGTTCGCCGAAAGTTTTGTGTTGTTTTTAATAAGCTGCAGATCTTCGTAGATCTGCGCCACGATGCCGATATACTTCAGCTCTTCCGCCTCGTTCAGCTTGCCGGCCGCGACGCGGCGCAGCCGCTTAGCGAGGGTGGAAAGCAGTTTCGAACTCTTATAATGATCCCCCCAGTTGTCCAGCTCCTGCTCGATGACGGCGGGATCGGCATCGATGTCGATCAGACTCTTAAAATTTTTGAAATAATTGCCCAGCAGCCTGTCCAACCGGCGGTTGGCATTGAAATAGACGTAAAACTCGTTTTCATCGCAGGAAAAATACTTGCGGATGCCTTCCCCCTGCAGCTTTTCGATGAGCTGTACGAGGGTAGACAGCTTTTTGAGGGTAAGGGAACTCACCCGCTGTCTGTAAAAATCGAGGAAAAGGCTCAAATAACTCTTCAAATGCCTGATCTCCGCGATCAGCACCTCTGCCGAATAATATACGCGGTTGCGCACGTCATTGTCGTATTCCGTCAAATTGACGTTGTCGAAGGGAGAACGGTATGCCCCGCCGCAGCTCTTGGCGGCGGCGGAAACGTCGAGCAGCAGTTGCTCGTAACGTTCCAATTTTTCGCGCGTAAGGCTGTCATAAAAAGTACTTTCGATCGCCAAAACATCGGGCGCATTTTTGTTCTTTTCATAAATGAGGATGGCGTCGTACAATGAAACGCCCAGCCTCCGCACGCGATGCAGCGCATAGATCGGGTCATTGAGCGCTTTGCGCAGTTCGGCAATCTGCTCTCCCTTCGCTTCAAAATCGGCGGAAGGCGCTTCAGCGGGCAGCGCGAGCGTAGCGTCCAGCTTTTTCAGAAGTTCCGCCTTATCCAGCTTATTGGAATGCACTTCAAGGCAGAAATCGCCCAACCCGATGGAATCCAGCCTCTTTTTGACGACGGACAGCGCCGCCTGCTTCTCGGCGACGAACAAGACGCGCTTGCCTTTGTTGAGGCAGTTGGCGATGATGTTGGTGATGGTTTGGCTCTTGCCCGTTCCTGGCGGGCCGTGCAGCACAAAGCTCTTCCCTTCCGCCGCCTCGGCGATCGCAGAGAACTGCGAGCTGTCCGCCATGAGCGGCATGAGAATATCTTCCGGCGCGTAATCGTCTTCCGCCTTGTCCTCGAACACGTTGTTTGCGATCTCGAGCCGATTGTTGAGCAGCGATTTGACCAGCCCGTTGCGGCGGAATTTATCGATATTTTTGCGGATATCGTTCCACATCGCAAAGCGTGCGAAAGAAAAGTTGGCAAGATATACTTCTTCCAATACATCCCACCGTTCCATGTTGAGGATCTCCATCCGAACCATCGTCAGTATTTCAGAGATCTTGATGCCGGTCGACACGTTTTCCAGGCCGCGGATATCGATCTTGAATTCACGCAGCAAAAATTCGAGCAGTGTGCTGTTGAACTGTGTTTCCTCTTCGGAAACGGTCAGAGAGAATCCCTTCCCCCCCTTGCCAGCGGAAATTTTGACGGGCACGAGCACGAGCGGTGCATACTTCGCCTCCGCCGAGTCCTGTTCGTACCATTTGAGAAATCCGAATGCGAGAAACAGGACGTTTGCCCCCGATTCCTCTTCCGCCGTCTTGGCCTTTTTGCCGAGGAAGCGCAGTGTATCCGCCATCTCCTCTTTTTCAGCAAACGTGCGCAGCCTTCTGTTTTTCAGTTCGACGCTGAGCAGTTCGGCAAGCATCGCCAATTTAGACGAACCGCCGAAATAATCGTCCGCGGGGATCACGGCGCGCACGTCAGAGGTCTTTTCCAGCAATGCGAAGGGCGCTCCCTGCACGATCGCGTCATACGTCCCGTTCAAATCGGCGGAAATAATGTGCAAAACGTTCTTCGCAGGGTTAAAGTTGAGCAGCGGATTTTTCAGGGATAGGTCTAACAGCCGCCGCTCCCACTGTTTGTTTTTGGTCGCCTTGCCGTCCAGGCTGAGTTTTTTGAACCCCGCGATGCTCTTGGGCGCCGCCTCGACGTTCATATCCTCGTCCGCAAGCAACTCGTACCCCTTGATCCCCTTGACTTTAAGGGGCAGAGGCAGGATGCGACCCAATCGGCAGCGCTTGATATCGATGACGGTATCGTAATACCCTTCCTCCAGTTTCTGCGCGAAATGCTTTTCGGATACGGTATAGTTGACGTTGCGTCCCGCGAACACCTCTTCCACGTCGAACATGCTCACGTTGTTGATGCCGCCCGAAATGTATTTCTGCAAGAGGACGGTATCCTCGCTCACACTGTCCAAAAAACAGTTGTCATACAGCCATGCACCGCAGCTCACGCTCTTTTCGCCCACCGCAAGCACGGGATGCAACCCTGCACATTCGAAACAGGACGCGAGGAAAAGCGCCAGCTCAAAGGAGGTGCTCACGCGGTTTTTAAGAATCTTAGAAATATCGCCGACGGGCATGGGGTCATCGTAACTGTACTCTGCGGCAGATTTTTCGATATTATATTTTTTGACGGCGGCATAGATCGCCGCACAAATTTGGCGGATCTTATTCTTGTCCCCTTCCTGATACCCTCTCCATTCGCATGGAAGATTCCACTTTTTGAGCGTCTCCTGCGCATCGGCCAAAACGCGCGGGCAGTCTGCAAGTTTGGGACGGCAGAAGCAGGACAAGAGGGCGGCATTGCCGCCGCGCCCGCACCAGTAATCGAAGGGCAAAACGGTCACTTCCGCCGTCGCCTCGCATACCGTGTCCTTGCCGTGCATCACCCGCATCGTCACCGTCGATACGGCGATTTCGGAAATTTCCGTCAGGTACAGCGGCGAAACGATGTTTTCCGCCGAAATTTCGACCATGCTTTCAAAGGGAAGCACGTCCAAGTGTTTGGTAAAAGGCAGTATCAGCCCGTCCGAACTTTCCACCGTGACGTCCACGTCCTCGATCGACTCCGCCCCCGCGTTGGATACCTGAAAGGTCAAAAAAAGCGGAACGCGGTTAAAATAATCCGCGTATCCGACAAACTGCTGCAATTTATAGTTTAAAGAAACGCTCTCCTTTAAACTGTTCTTCGCCGATCTTTTCCCTGCCATGCCGATCTCCCTCTTTCCGTAACGTTACTTTTATCGAATATTATTATACCATATCTTCCGCTGTTTGGCAAGCACACGGCCAAAATACAGGGGGCGCCTTTTGCGGCCGCACCGACCGCCCTTTTATTCCCCCTTTCCGCTCCTTTTATACATCTTCTCCTTTGCCCATGCATCGGCGATGCGCAGGATATCTTCATATGTTTTTGCCGTAAAATCGGGGCGCGCGCCTTCTGCGGCGGCGCCCGCAGGGGCGTACCAAACGCAGGCGATCTTCGCGTTGTTGGCGCCCGCGATATCCGACGATAAGGAATCGCCTATGACGAGACAATCCTCCCGCTCGATCCCCTCCCGCTGCAGCAGCACGCCGAAAAAACGGGCGTCCGGCTTTTTATAACCGATTTCGTCCGAAATGTAAACGCCGTCAAAAAAACTCTCCAGTCCGAGGGAAGCAAGCCGTCCGTACTGCGCGGCGGGCGTGCCGTTGGTGACGAGAAAGATCCGCCCCCGCTCCTTGAGCGCATGCAAAAAGGCGTCCGCGCCCGCCAGCAGGTATCCGGTGCGGCAAAGAGTTTCAAAATACATTGCGTTCGCCGCATCCGGATCCGCCTCGATGCCCAAAGAGGCGAAAAAGCGGGAAAACCTCTCCCGCATGAGGCTCTTTTTATCGATCTCTCCCCGCTCGTATTCACGCCACAACCCGTCGTTGATCCGTTTATAGGCGGCGTACATCTCCTTTCCGTAGGGCAAACCGAACGCCCGCATGGTGTGCGCGAGGCTCTCTTCGGACGAACGGACAAAATCGAGGATCGTTTCGTCCGCATCCAGCAAAAAGTTAACCATCCTTCGCCTCCTCGATAATCGCCAGTTCTTTCAGGGCGCGCGTATAGGCGATATACTTTTCATTCTTCGTCATGCCCGCATCGGCGACGGCGACGCAGGTAAACTCCAGCCCTTTCGATTCGTACACCGTCATGTAGTTGATTTTCTTTTTAGAGATCTTGCCCGTTTCGGCAAGCACGTTGTAACTTTTGCGCGCATACTTTGCGCGGTTCTTTTCGGACACGATGACCGCTTTCAACCCCTTCTTGTCGCGGAAAAAGCCGCTCACGCCCCGCACGCCGATGCGCTGCACGGGCGGGCCGTCAAATCCAACGGGCAGCATGTCGAAGCCGAGCGTCTCGGCGACGAACTCCACGATCTGATTGGTATTGCGGTAATTCCTGTCCAACTCGTACACCGTTCCCGGCAAAATCCCCCAATCGCGCAGCCCGCGGAAAGAGGTGATATTTTGCCCAAGATCGCCGTACACGTTGAAAGCCGCATCCGGATTGATGTTTTTCAGCAGTTCGTATTCGTTTGCCGATATATCCTGCCCCTCGTCCACGAACACCATGCCGAAGCGCGGTTCGAGCTGCCTGCCCAGCAAAGACAGGATGAGGCACAGCACATAGGCGTCGCTCTTGAACAGCCCTTTGCCCACGCGGTAACGATTTTTTGCACTGCGCACGATGTCTTTATAAAAGAGGCGCGCCAACTCCAAATGCGTGCCGCATTTGCCGATCTTCGTAAAATATTCGTTGCCGCGGAGCGCCTCAAAAAATTCAAGGAAAGCCGCAAACAGCTCTTCGATGCGCCGTATCCGCCCGGCGATCTTGTCCGCCTCGGCGAGCAGTTCCCTCCTGCGCTCGATACGCTCGGCATAAGTTTCCGTCTCCTCGCCGTTCTTGTGTATCTTGTACCGTTTGAGATCGGCGATCTCCCGTTCGATCACTTCTTTGAGGGAATCCAGATCGGAAAGCGCGCCCTCTGCCACGCGGCCGTGCCATTTGACGATGTGCGTGCCCGCCCTGTACAGCGCGAGGATGCGGCCGTAAAAATATCCTTGATTTTTGATCTTTTCGCCCGCGAGCGTGACCGAAAAGAACTCCTCTGCCGCCGTCACTTCGTTCATCAGATCGCGAAAAGGTTTGGTATAGTACAGCCCCCCTTCCGCTTTTTCTTTGATTTCGCCGAGCACGGCGCGGCGCACCCGCACGCTCGCGTTGCGGATGAATGAAAACTCTTCGATCTGCGCCCGCAGCCCCGCCGCGACGTCCGCGACCGCACCGCGGCACTCTTCGCTCAAAAACATGCCGGCGATCCCATCATAGATCTTGCCCAGTTTTTTCCGGGCGTCCTGCATGAACCTGTCCGAATAGATATAAGCGGCGTAGGCGGGCGGCATCTCTTTTAAGTTGATCTTGGCGGCGATATCCACCCCTTCGTTTTTCAAAAGCTGCAAAAAGTATTCGTCGATCGTATACGTTTTGACCTTTTCCAGTTCCAGCACGGCAGACAGTTCGTCGATAAACGCGTTGAAGGAATCGCTCGGCGTGATGACGAGCACATCCCGCGGGGTCAGCTTTTCGTTGTTATACATCAAAAAGCTCAGCCGATGCAGCAAGATCATCGTCTTGCCGCTGCCCGCACATCCCTGCACGACGAAGCTGTCCCGCTCGGGCTTGGTGATGATCTCGTACTGCTTTTCCTGAATGGTTTCGATGATATCGGAGATCTCCGACTGTTCCTTTTTTTCCTTGAGGATCTCTTTGAGGAATGGGTCAAAGATGATCTCCTCGTCCCTGCCCGCAATCTCCTCTTTGCTCAGGTAATCTCTCAGGCTTAAATATTCGTTCTTAAAATCGATCAGCTTGCCGTTCGCCGTGCGCAGGGCCCTGCGCAAAATAAGTTTATAATCGTATTCGTTTATCGAAAAATTGATCTGGCTCTTCTGATAATATTTCCGCGCAAGCGGCGCGCGCCAATCCACGATTTCGAGATTGATGTCCCCGCGCTTGCCGATATAGTAGCTGTTATACCCCTCCTTGTCGTCGACAAGATCCATGCGCGCAAAATAAGGCTCCGTAAAAAAGCCCTTATAGCTGTCGATCTCCTCCCGCCAGCCCTTCATCTGGGCATTCAGCTCGATGATGATGCGATAATTTTCCGCGGAAAACTCCTCTTCCGCCCTGATCTTTTCGATCTGCTCGCGGTTCTGCTTGATCTTCACCTTCAATTTGTTGATGTAAACGACCTTCAAAAGGGTCATCACGGCGTGTACATGCAGCTCTTCGTAGGCGCGCTGTTTCTCCCCGTCCAATAGATCGAGGTAAAACTGTTTGTCCGGCTCCTTATGGCTCTTTATCAAGTTGTGCAATTGGTCGATAGTCAGCTCCGGCATTCTTTTCCCCACAAATTTCCGCCCTGCAGCGGCAGAGCAAAAGCTATTGATTCAGTATAGCATACATTCGCCAAAAAATAAATACCTTTGTGAAAAATTTCACAAAGGTATTTATTTAATAGACATTTTTATTATTAATGTTGCAAAATTAAAAGGCAAAAACTTTTTCGCGTCAATCCTCTTTAAAAATTGTATTATCCGCCAATATCTTCGGCTTATACTTCATGCTGTCTGCCGCGGTAATTTCCCTAATGACCCTGCACGGAACGCCGGCGGCAAAGCTATTGGCAGGAATATCCCTCGTCACGACGCTGCCGGCGCCGATCACACAGTTGTTCCCAATCGTTACGCCCGGGCAGACCGTCACCGAAGCCCCGAGCCAACAATCGTCACCTATATGTACAGGCTTCGCATAGCAAAGATGCTTCTCTTTTCCGTCGGCGGAAAGCATCGCGCGCCGTTCGGCTGCGACCATCGGAT
>CAJFGA010000038.1 GCA_904374385.1 uncultured Clostridia bacterium
TTTGAACAGCTCCGTTAAAGCGATTAATGTGGGCGGCGTAGAAGCTACGGAAGATAATATTAAAAGCGGTGCCTATTCTATGGCAAGACCGTTCAATTTGGTTTGGACGGTAGACAACAGTAGCTTGAATACGGCGCAAACGGCGCTTAGAGACGACTTTTTGGCATTTATTATGAGCACGGAAGGGCAGGCAGTCGTATCCGAAGAGGGGTATGTGACCGTATCTTCCGAGGCGTATGAATGTTCTATTACGGAAGCGGCGACGATCCGCGTCAGCGGTTCCACTTCTGTTGCGCCTCTCATGAGCGAACTTGTTACGGCATATGTGGCGGCCGTGCAGGAAGCGGTAAGCGTCACGGTCACGATCAACGTCGAACAGGGCGGTTCGGGCGTAGGCATTACGGACGCACAGAGCGGAACTTCTGCTTTCGGTATGGTTTCCCGCGAACTTTCCGATTCTGAAAAGAGCACTTTCGGTGAAGGAACGGAAACGATCGCACAGGACGGCATCGCGATCGTTGTAAACAACGCCAATCCCTGCACAAATCTTACAGTAGACCAGATCAAAGGAATTTATGAGGGGTCTATCCGCAACTGGTCAGACGTCGGCGTGACCTTTAGCGAAGAGTAATTTTTAATCAAAACAGACGGCAAGGCGGGCGATTTTTTTCGGCCCGCTTTCGCCGTGTTAAGGAGTTGCCATGACGGAAGAAGTATTGGAAGAATGTAAAGAAGTTAAGCGACAGATAAAAATTGACCCAAAAGAGTTGATCATGAAGATCGTGTTTATTATTGCGGCTGCCGTCTTTATCGCGGCGGTCATCACGATCTGTGTATTTATTTTTGTACAGGCATTTCCCGCATTAAAAGAAATCGGGCTGTTTAATTTCTTGTTCGGCGACGAATGGTACCCGACGAATGAAACCAATCCGCGCTTCGGCATTGCGCCGATGATCGTCGGCAGCGTCTATATCACGGGTGGCGCACTCATCATCGGCGTTCCCATCGGTTTTCTCACGGCGGTCTTTATGGCGCGCTACTGCCCTAAGCCCATATACAAGGTTATGAAACCCATCACCAATATTTTGGCGGGCATTCCTTCCATTGTATACGGTTATTTCGGGTTAATGGTGCTCGTTCCCTTTGTTCGCGAAACGTTCGGCGGCGACGGCATGAGTATTTTGACGGCGTCCATCGTGCTCGGCATCATGATCTTGCCCACCATCATCAGCGTGTCCGAAAACGCGATCCGCGCTGTTCCGAAAAGTTATTACGAAGGCGCCGTTGCGCTCGGCGCCACCAAAGAGAGGGCTATTTTCCGTACCGAAGTGCCCGCGGCGAAATCAGGCATCGTCACTTCGATCATCTTAGGCCTCGGGCGCGTCATCGGCGAAACGATGGCGGTCGTCATGATCTGCGGCAACCAGGCGCGCTTTCCGGACGAAATTACCGACGGCGTCAGAACTTTGACGGCAAACATCGTCCTTGAGATGAGTTACGCGCAACCGGGAAGTTTGCATGAAGGGGCGCTGATTGCCACGGCGGCGGTACTGTTCGTGTTCATCCTCATCATCACGCTGCTGGTCGCGCTTATTCGCAAAAAATCCAAATAAGGAGGGTCGGTCATGACAAATACGATTGTGATCGGGCAGGAGCCCGAAAAGCAGCCGGAAGTGGACGTTTCCAAAATAGTCCCCATCAATCGGCAGTCGTTTGCAGATAAACTTAGGGCATATAGCAAAAAACCGTTTTCTATGATCTTGATGCTCTTGGTCATGCTCGCGGCGATCATTACGGCGGCGATAGTCTTTTGGATCTTGATCCATACGCTGATCCAAGGGGTGCCGCACCTTAATTTGAAAATGTTTTCTTGGACATGGACTTCAGAGAATCTGTCTTTGATGCCCGCCCTTATCAATACATTGATCATTGCAGGGATCGCCCTCGTTATAGCCGTTCCCATCGGCGTATTTGCGGCGATCTTCATGGTCGAATACGCGAAGTCGACGAACATTTTCGTCAAAATCGTCCGCATGGCGGCGGAGACGCTTTCGGGCATCCCGTCCATCGTGTTCGGTATTTTTGGCAACATCTTTTTTGTAGGAATGTTCGGTTATTGTTTGCTTTCAGGCGCTTTCACGGTGACGCTTATGATCTTACCGCTCATCATGCGCACGACGGAAGAGGCGCTCCTCGCCGTGCCCGATTCCTTCCGCGAAGGCAGTTACGCCTTGGGCGCGGGTAAGCTGCGCACGATATTCGTCATCATCCTGCCCTCGGCGATGAGCGGCATCATCTCGGGCATCATCCTGGGGCTGGGGCGCGTGGTCGGCGAAACGGCGGCTCTCATTTATTCGGCAGGGTCGCCCATCAATGCCGCACATGCTTCCGGGCTTATGACCTCGGGCTGCACCCTTTCGGTATTTTTGTATTCTTTGATGAGTGAGGGCGAGCATGTGCATGAAGCGTGGGCAACGGCCGTCGTGCTGATCGTTCTCGTTGTCATCATCAACGGCGCGGCGGAATTTGTGGGCAATAAACTGAAAAAGGAGTACTAACCGTGGAAAACGCGAATACGATAAAAAAGGCAGATAAGTTTAACGTACACGATCTAAACCTCTATTACGGCAAGTTTCATGCCCTGAAAGGCATCTCCATGGATATCAAGGAGAAGGAGATCACCGCATTCATCGGCCCTTCCGGCTGCGGCAAATCGACCTTTTTGAAGACGCTCAACCGCATGAACGACCTCATTCCCGACTGTAAAATAACGGGCGAGGTTCTCATCGACGGGGTCGATCTGTACGGCAAAGTGGATATCAATGTCCTGCGCAAGCGGGTCGGCATGGTCTTTCAAAAACCCAATCCCTTCCCCATGAGCGTGTACGACAATATCGCTTACGGGCCCAAAACGCACGGCATCCGCAAAAAGGCGCAGCTGGACGAAATCGTCGAGCGCTCCCTGCAGCAGGCTGCCATTTGGGACGAACTCAAAGACAGGCTGAAAAAATCCGCGCTCGGGCTTTCGGGCGGGCAGCAGCAGCGCCTGTGCATCGCGAGGGCGCTCGCTGTTGAGCCGGAAGTGATCCTCATGGACGAGCCGACCTCTGCGCTAGACCCGATTTCCACTTCGAAAATAGAGGATCTCGCGCAGGAGCTGAAAGACAAATACACCATCGTCATCGTCACGCACAACATGCAGCAGGCGGCGCGCATTTCGGATAAAACGGCGTTTTTCCTTTTGGGCGACCTCATCGAATACGGCGAGACAGACGACCTTTTCAACCGTCCCAAGGATAAAAGGACGGAAGACTATATCACAGGGAGATTCGGTTGATATGACAAGGAGACAATTCGACGAGCAGCTCGCTCTGCTGAAGGAAGAGCTGATCGAAATGGGCAATTTAAATTGTAAGGCGATCGACGACGCCGTCGGCGCTCTCGAACGGCAGGATACGGAACTCGCCAAAAAAACCAAGGGCGTGGAAACGCAGGTCGATGAAAAGGAAATGGAGATCGAGCGGCTGTGCCTGAAAATCATCTTAAAACAGCAGCCGGTCGCAAGCGATCTGCTCTTCGTTACCAGCGCGATGAAGATGATCACCGATATGGAACGCATCGCCGACCAAGCGGTGGATATTTCCGATCTCGTCATCAAAATGAGCAAACTTCCGTATGCAGACCACCTTTCCGAAATTTCTGACATGGCGGAAAAGGTGCGCGATATGGTCAAAAAAGCAGTCGAATCCTTTGTCGAACGCAGTACGGAAAAGGCAAAGGAAGTTTGCCGGGCAGACGACGCGGTGGACGACCTTTTTGAAATCATCAAGGGCAAAGTGACGGGCGTCGTGCATAAAGATATCGACGAAGACACCAACGGCGAACAGGCGCTCGATTTGCTGATGATCGCAAAGTATCTGGAAAAGATCGGCGACCACGCCTCCAATATCGCGGAGTGGGTCATCTTTTCGGTGACGGGCGAACATAAAAAACTCAATTAAAAAACGACGGAAGCGGGGTGCCGGATGTCGGCGCCCCGCTTTTGTGCACGGATCGCTGCTGAAAGGTAAAATACGGTTCTCGCAGCAAGTTTTCCTTCATAGCGATCGAAGCGCCGCAAAAGGCCGCGTTTTTCCGCTTTGGTTCGTTATGCAATACATTTCATAAATTGGCTGCGCGCTAAAGGATGGCGGATCAAAATAAACGGCAATATATTATGTAAGTTGCCGCTTTTATACAACTCGGTGAAAAATATTACAAATTTATTACAAATTTTACAATTGTATTTTCCCCTTTATAGGTTATAATGGAAAAAGAAGGGGATTTGCCTCGAAAAATTGCATGGAGAAAAGTTTGTATGGATTATGTAATGTCGATCGTGGAGTTGTTGGCGGGGCTGGGCGCCTTTTTGCTCGGCTTCAAATTCCTGTCGGACAACATCGAAAAGCTCGCCATGAACAAATTGCGCGGCTGGTTCGACGGGCTTGCCAAAAGCAAATGGAGCCGCGTCGCGGGTGTGGGCATCGGCGCAGGCGTCACGGCGATCATCCAAAGTTCGTCGGCGACGACGGTCATGGTCGTGGGCTTCGTCAACGTGGGAATCATGTCGCTGTATCAGGCGACATCCGTCATCATGGGTGCGAACATCGGCACCACCATCACGGCGCACATCGCTTCGCTGCAAACCATTAATTTTATCGGTTTTATCACTGTTTTGACCTGTGTGGGCGTGTTCATGGACATGCTTTCCAAAAACGAGCGAGTTAAAACGATCGGGCTCATGATCGCAGGGCTGGGTCTCGTGTTTCTCGGTCTCGACGTCATGTCCGACGCGATGTCTATTTACCGCGATAACGCCGCGATCAAAGAGTTCCTCGCCTCTGCGACCAATCCGTTCGTCCTTCTTTTGGTCGGCACGGTGTTTACGGCGCTCGTACAGTCCAGTTCGGCGGTCACTTCCCTCATCATTACCATGGCGGGGCAGGGGCTTCTGATCGGCGGAGCGGGCACGAACGCCGTCCTGTTCCTCGTGTTGGGCAGCAATATCGGCACCTGCATCACGGCGATCCTCTCGTCTATCGGCGCGAACACGAACGCAAAGCGCGCAAGCCTCATTCACCTCATGTTCAACGTGTTCGGCACGATCATTTTCTCTGTATTCCTGCTCTGCTGGCCGGGATTTATGAGCGCGACGCTCGCAAAGTGGTTCCCCGATGCCGGGCGGCAGATCGCCATGTTCCACACCTTCTTCAACGTCATTTGCACCCTCATATTCCTGCCCTTTACCCGCGTGTTCGTTACGATCGCGACAAAACTCATCCGCGATAAAAAGCCGCGCGGAGAAACGGCCGCGGAAACGGCCGGGCAGACGCTGCTCGACGCGCGCTTTTTGAAAACGCCCACCATCGCCATTGCGCAGGCAAATAAGGAAACGGCGGTCATGGCGGGCCTTGCGATGGAATCGCTCGATACCGCTTTCAAAGCCTTTATCGACGGCGACGAGAGCGCCAAGGAAAAGGTGGAGGCGCTCAACCACGACGTCGCCGAACTGGAAAAGAGCATCGTCGACTATCTCATCAAAATTTCCTCGCAAGACGTGATGCGCGAGGACGAAAAGACCATCTCTGCCATCCACCACGCCACGGGGGATATTTTGCGCATCAGCGAACTTGCCGACAACATCACTAAATACACCCGCAACTGCAAGCGCGACAACATCGAATTTTCTCCCGGCGTTTTGAAATCGCTCGAAAAGATGTACGATAAGATCTGCGACCTGTATGCGGGCACCCTCGAAGTGTTCGACAAAAAAGATATCACCGCGCTCAAATCGGTGGACGCGACGGAAGAGGAGATCGACAACGACCGCCGCGCCATCATCGACGACCATATCAAGCGCCTCAACGAGGGCAAGTGCAAGCCCGCCTCCAGCGGCGTGTTCATCAACCTCGTCGGCAACCTCGAGCGCGCCGCAGATCATCTCACTTATGTCGCGCACGCATTTGACTAATTTCCCCGCCTGTGGTACAATAATAGCCGCGGAGGAATCAATACGTTATGGAAAAAAGGGTCTACCTGCTGGAAGACGACAAGACGATCGGCGAACTCGTGCGCTGTGCGCTCGAAATGTCCGGCATCACGATAGAATGTTTTGAAACGGTAGCGGCATTCCTCGAAGCGGCGGAAAAGCGCCCTCCGACGGTCGCGCTGCTCGATATTATGCTTCCCGACGGGAGCGGGCTGGACGTGCTCGCCAAACTCAAAGAAAAATATCCCTCCGTCGGCGTCATCATGCTGTCGGCATTGGGGCAGGAGACGGACAAGGTGCGCGGGCTCAACCTCGGCGCGGACGACTACATCTCCAAGCCCTTCGGCGTGTTGGAACTGACGGCGCGCGTCAACGCCCTGCTGCGCCGTTCGGGCGGCAACGCTTCGCTGGTGCGCGGCAACCTCTCTTTGGACGAAGAGACGATGACGGCGACCCTGCGCGGCGTCAGGCTCGAACTCAACAACAAGGAATTCAACCTCCTCAAATATCTCATGCAAAAGGAGGGCAAAGCGCTCACGCGCGAAAATATTCTCAACGCCGTTTGGGGATACGACGAGGGCGAAACGCGCACCGTCGACAATCACGTCGCACGCCTGCGTAAACTCGGCATCGACTACATCGAAACGGTGTTCGGCGTCGGCTATAAATTTGTTTATAAAGATTAAGTCCTGCCGTGCCCGCCGCTCTGCGCGTGGCGCGGTTTTTTGTTCTGGTGGATTATGAAAAAGAGGATCCTTATCGCCGCCCTTTCGGTGACGATCATCGGCATATTGCTCCTTTCGCTGCTGTTTATCGATTTGTTTTACCGCAGCGCGGTCGATTCTGCCGAAAAGCAGCTGCGAACCTATATGAACTTTTTCGACGCCTCTGCGCCCTTTACGCAGGAGACGGCGGAAGCGCTCGCCGAAAAGACGGTAACGGCGCGCGTCACTTTTATGGAGGCAGACGGCACCGTCGTCGCCGACAGTTTTGCCGAAGTGGAGGGACAGACGCGCGAAGACCGCGCCGAGGTGCGCGCCGCCATCGCCGAAGGGGAAGGGTATTCCGTCCGCGAGAGCGACACCGTCAAAAAAAATATGGTCTATTACTGCGTCCGCATGGACGAATTGGGCGGCGTGCTCGTGCGCATCGGGATCCCTTTGGACTCCGAGATCGCCTTTTTTGTGGACGCGCTTCCTTCCATCATTTGGTTTTTGGTGATGGATATCCTATGCTGCCTCGTGTTCGCCTGGCTGGCGACGAGCGCCATCGTTAAGCCTGTAGAGCAGCTCACGCGCGAGTTCGCCACTTCGTCCGGCGGGGTCAAAACAAAATACCCCGAATTAAAGCCGCTCGCCAAGATGATGAATCAAATGAATGCGGACATCGGCGACAAAGTCGCCCGCATCAAAGAGGATAACCGCATCGAAAAGCTCGTGCTCGACAGCATGGAACACGGCATCGTCATCTTCCGCGGCCCTTCCGATCTGATCTTGATCAACAAGACGGCGGCGCAGCTTTTATCGTACGAAGAGAACGAGCCGATCGCCCTTTTCAGCGAAGACGGCGAGATCGCCGAACTGCTCGCCTCGGAGGAATCGGCGTCGCTGTACCGCAAATTCGGGGAAAAGGATTACAACCTCCGCTTTACGATGGGCGACCCCAACGTGCTGCTCATTACCGATGTGACCGAATCGATGGCGGCGGCGCGCTCGAAAAACGAGTTTATCGCCAACGTCACGCACGAAATGAACACGCCGCTCACCTCCATCAAGGGGTTTGCCGAGCTGATTTATGCGGGCGCCGTGCCGCCCGAGCGCATCCAGGGCATGGCGAAAACGATCATCAAACAGAGCGACCGCCTCGCCAACCTTATCCGCTCTATCATCAACTTTTCCGCAATCGACAGCGACGAACTGCCCGATTACGAAGTCGATGTTTCCGAGCTTATCGCCGAATTGATCGGCGGATTCGAACCGAAGCTGAGAAAAAAGGACATCTCCCTGAAGATAAACGTAGAGCAGGGCGTCAAAGTGATGTCTCGCCGCGAGCGGCTGGTTGAAATATTGAACAATTTGATCAGCAACGGTATCCGTTACAATAAAGAGGGGGGCGTGCTCGAAGTGTCGCTTACGGGCGGCGCCCGCCCCTGCCTGACGGTGCGCGATACGGGCATCGGCCTTTCCGAAGAGGATAAAACGCGCATTTTTGACCGCTTTTACACCGTCGACAAATCGCACAACGGCGGGGGCGGCGGCTTCGGGCTGGGGCTTGCCATCGTCAAAAAGCTGTGCCGCCGCGCCGGGTGGGAATTAAAGGTGGAAAGCACCCTGGGCGAAGGCACCGCGTTCATTATCGAATTTTGTTCCGATCAGCAGCTGAAATCATAACAGCGCCGTCAAACAAAGCGCCTTGCAGGAATTTTCCTGCAAGGCGCTTTGTTTTGTTCGGATATCGGTTTATTTTATAAACATACCGAGAAGTTCCGCCGCGTCTTTGCCGACGGCTATCCCCGTGCGCATGCCCTCGTCCCAATAGGCTTCGTCTTCCATACAGTGCCGCTCGGAAAGACATTGATCCAGCCTGTCGGCTATCTGCGCGTATTCGCCTCCCAAAGAGTTTTCCAAATGCAGCCGTTCCAGATCATAGCGGCTGTCTGCATCCGCCGTCGCGCGGCTCTCCCAATATTCCCCGTGCGAACCCGCAATGCCGCCCCGCAGAGGGGCAAAGCCCTTGCCGCCGTACAGTCCGCCGCTTTCCGTGCCCGAAAGCACGCCGCATAAAAAGCCTTCGTAATAGCGGTCATGCAAAAAGTGTTTCCAATATTCCGAAAGCAGTCCGCGCAGTTTGCACAGCTTTTTGTAAAATTCCGGAGAGGTGTCTTTTACCTTTTCCAGCAGTTCCTGCGCTTCTTTTTCGCGTTCCAAAACGGTTTGCAGATCTTCTTCGCTCAGTTTCGGAGAAAAGTTTTCCAACATTTTTTCGACAAAGTTTTGCATAAAAAACCCCCTTTTAATATTGTTAATTTAATTATATACGAACAACTTTAAGTTGTCTTAACCATACACTAAAATTCATGGTTTTGTTTTAGAAACACACGGCAGAAAAATATTAGACGACATTTGCATGCTAAAGAATGCAAATGAAATTAACTGCATGCTTTAGTATAAAATATATATATATGGTAAATAAATTTGCAGAAAGATTGAACGAACTTCTGCAGGAAAGAGAAATTTCACAACGATGTCTTGCAAAGGCAATCAATGTGACTTCTGCCACGGTTTCCGTGTGGAGCAGGGGGATAAAACAGCCGACGGCGGACAACATAATCGCCGTGGCGAAATATTTCGACGTTTCCAGTGACTATTTATTAGGTTTGTCTGATATTTAATTTCAAAGCGTTGCCCGCGCCCGCCGCGCGGCGGGGGTAAAAGTCTTGTTGCGGGGTTCAGCGGTTAAAACGATATGCAAAAAAGGCTTCCCCTCGGGGGGAAGCTGTCGCCGCAGGCGACTGATGAGGGGGAGGAGCAAATCCCCTCATCCACCGCAAGCGGTCCCCCTTCCCCCAATGGGGGAAGGCAGAAGGGTAAAATGCGCGTGTCTCCTGGAGGGGAAGAATAAGATTATATCCGAAAATGAAAGACCCCGCGTTTTACGCGGGGCGTTTTATTGTCTAAATTTATCTAAAAACAGGGCGGCATTTACGCCCAAATCCAAGCCGACGCGCATGCCTTCGTCCCAATAGGCGGCTTCTTCGCTGAAGCAGGCGTTTTCCATATAGTCGCATAGCTTGTTTATGGTTTCGCTTTCCTGCCGGAATTCCTTTTCAAGTGCCTTTATAAATCGTGCGCTTTTTTGTGCGGCAAGTTTTGCTTCATCGCTCTGATAGTATTTTCCGTGCGAATTTGCAACGTTTTGCCGAATAGGGGTAAATCCTCTTCCGTCAAGTTTGCCGAATCCGCCGAACGTTTCCAACCCCGCAAGGATGCCGCACAAAAGCCCTTCCGCAAAGCGGTCTGTCAGATACAGCTCCCATCGCTGCAAGAGCAGGGTGCGCAGCTCGTTCAATTTTTTGTAAAGTTTTGCGGAACGTTCCAAAACATTGTCAAAAAGCGCGGTAGTATCGCTGCGATATTTTAGAACCGTCGCGCTCTGCGCCCTGCTGACAGAGGGCGCAAAATTTTTTAAAAGTTTTTCGATCGTTTTTTGCATAAAATTTATTTTCAATACCCAAACCAATAGATGTTTCTATTATAATCCATTATTCTGGAATCGTCAATCATTTTTCTGGAATTTTGTTACAATGAAAACATGCAAGGGTTTGGAGAAAAACTGAGAGAACTCAGAAAAGAAAGAGGGATTACGATAGAGGAATTGGCGGAAGCCATTCACTTTTCTAAATCCAGCATAAACTATTGGGAAAACGATAAAATGGATCCTTCTATTACGGCACTTCGGGCGATATGCGATTATTTTGATGTTTCCGCTGATTATATGATCGGAAGAAATGTGTAAATAGTTGCGGTGATTTCGATTATTGAAAAAAATGCGGCGCGGGAAAAAACCGCGCCGCTTTTGTGTAACTGTCCTCGCGATAACCTTAGGTTTGGAAATAAAAGCGGACAAGTAAAAAGGCTTCCCCTCGGGGGGAAGCTGTCGCCGAAGGCGACTGATGAGGGGAGGGATATCGTTATAAAAAATAAGAAAGGCGGCGAAGAAAGTTCCTCGCCGCCTTTCTTATATAGGATTTAAGAAGAGTATCACAAATGTTGCCCAGGTGTAATCTAATTGGTTTTTGCGGCGCTGTGCGCGCTTTCGGCAAAGCGGGTGATCTCGCCTGCGCCCGCAAATTTTTGGGTGCCGCCTTCGCCCGTCACGATCAGCGTGGGCGCCTGGCGGATGCCGAACTTTTCGCACAGAGCTGCGTTCTCTTCGGCGGAAATTTTACTGTACGCCACGCCGTTTTGCGTGAGCACTGCCTCTGCCGCTTTGCAGTTGGGGCAGGTCTTCGTCGTAAACAGCAAAGCCTTCTGTTCGCCCTTTTCCGCCTTTTTTTCGGCGCGCACGCGGGGCGCCTCCGTCTCGCGGCAATCGGCGTGCGAATGCTTCAGCGTCGAGCGAGAAATATCGTAAACCTTTCTGTCCTTAAATTCCTGCGTTTTGCCGTCGTTCCAGTTCTGCACGGGGCGGTAGTAGCCGGTAATGCGGCTGTACACTTCCGTCTTGGCGCCGCAGTGCGGGCAGGTGAACTGCTCGCCCGCAAGGTAGCCGTGCTCTTTGCAGATGGAATAGGTGGGCGAAAGGGTATAATAGGGCAGTTTATAATTTTCCGCGATCTTTTTGACCAGCGCCGCCGCCGCCTTCCAATCGGGCAGCTTTTCTCCGAGGAAGGTGTGGAACACCGTGCCCGAAGTGTACAGCGTCTGCAAATCGTCTTGAATGTCGAGCGCGTCGAATACGTCCTCGGTATACCCCACGGGCAGGTGCGAGCTGTTCGTATAGTAAGGGGTGCCGTTTTCGTTCGCGGTAATGATGTCGGGGAACTGTTCCTTGTCGTGTTTGGCAAAGCGATACGAAGTGGATTCCGCCGGCGTCGCTTCCAGGTTGAACAGGTCGCCGTACTCTTCCTGATAGTCGGAAAGCCGCTCGCGCATATGGTTGAGCACGCGCTTTGTGAACTCCTGCGCCTCGGCGTGCGTCATGTCCTTGCGGATCCAGCGCGCGTTGAGCGCCGCTTCGTTCATGCCGACCAGCCCGATGGTGGAAAAATGGTTGGCAAAGGTGCCGAGGTAACGCTTCGTATAGGGGTACAGCCCTTCGTTCAAAAGTTTGGTGATGACGGTGCGCTTTGTGTTGAGGGAGCGCGCCGAAATGTCCATCAGCCGATCGAGCCGGCGCATAAAGTCCTCTTCGTTCTGCGCAAGATACGCGATGCGCGGCATGTTGATGGTCACGACGCCTACAGAGCCGGTCGACTCGCCGCTGCCGAAGTACCCGCCCGATTTTTTGCGCAGTTCCCTGAGGTCGAGGCGCAGGCGGCAGCACATGCTGCGGATATCGCTCGGTTCCATATCGGAGTTGATGTAGTTGGAAAAATAGGGGGTACCGTATTTAGAAGTCATTTCGAAGAGCAGGCGGTTGTTTTCCGTATCCGACCAATCGAAATTTTTGGTGATGGAATAGGTGGGGATAGGGTATTGGAAGCCGCGCCCGTTCGCGTCGCCCTCGATCATGACCTCGATGAAGGCTTTGTTGACCATATCCATCTCTTTCTGGCAGTCTTTATATTTGAAGTTTTGGTTTTTGCCCCCCACGATCGCGGGCAGCTCCGCGAGGTCATTGGGCACCGTCCAGTCGAGGGTGATGTTGGAGAAGGGCGCCTGCGTGCCCCAGCGGCTGGGGGTGTTCACGCCGTAAATGAACGACTCGACGCACTTTTTGACCTGCTCATAGCTGAGGTTGTCCGCCTTTACAAAGGGCGCAAGGTAGGTGTCGAAGGAAGAAAAAGCCTGCGCGCCCGCCCACTCGTTCTGCATGATGCCGAGGAAGTTCACCATCTGGTTGCACAGCGTCGCCAAATGTTTGGCGGGAGCGGAAGTGATCTTGCCGGGGATGCCGCCGAGGCCCTCTTGGATGAGCTGTTTGAGCGACCAGCCCGCGCAATAGCCCGTCAGCATGGAAAGGTCGTGGATGTGGATCTCCGCATTGCGGTGCGCCTTTGCCACCTCGTCGTCATAAATTTCCGAAAGCCAGTAGTTGGCCGTGATCGCCCCGCTGTTGGAGAGGATCAGCCCGCCGACCGAATAGGTGACGGTGGAATTTTCCTTGACGCGCCAGTCGGTCGCCTTTACATAGCTGTCGACAAGGTTTTTGTAGTCGAGCATGGTCGACTTCATGTTGCGGATCTTTTCCCGCTGTTTGCGGTAGAGGATGTAACATTTGGCGACGTCGGAATACCCCGCTTGGATGAGCACGCTCTCCACGCTGTCCTGTATGTCTTCGACGGCGATCTTTTCTTCCTTGATCTTCGGCTCAAAGTCCGCCGTCACTTTGAGAGCGAGCATGTCGATGATGCTCGGATGGTACTGTTTGCCCTGCGCTTCGAACGCCTTGGTGATCGCCGCCGAAATTTTTTGGATGTCGAACTCCGCGATCTTGCCGTCGCGCTTGATAACTTGATACATTTTCTCTCTCCTTTCCCCGCCAAAGGCTTATCATACGTTTGCACTTCCTGGTCGGTAGGGCTCTATTATATCACCCCTTGCGCCGCTTGTCAATAGTATAAGACAAGATATTGTGTAAAAAAATTAAAGTTATCCACAATATCTTGTGCGTTGTGGATAACTTCGCCATTAAAAACATAGCGGCGCCTAATCTATGCGTGCCGGGCATGGCGATCGCTCAGCCCTGCTCGCCGCGGATGCGCACGGCGGGAATGAAGGGTCGCATCAGCCGCTTGAAGGCTTCCAGCTCCTCGTCGCAAAGGGGCGTAAGCCCCCTCTGCAGAACGGTATCCGCATCGCGGAAGTTCTGCAAAAAATACCGCTTGGCGCCCTGCAGCCACTGCGCGATGCGCAGCATGTCTTCGGGGCGGTGCAGCTGCTTGACCACCGTCGTGCGGAACTCATAGTCGCACCCGCCCTCCATCAGGAAGGAGGCGCTCTTTTTGATCTTTTCCATCGATACGGGCGCGCCCGCCGTCTTTTCGTATTTTTCGGGCGAATTTTTGATATCCATCGCCACATAATCGACCAGACCTTGTTCACACAGGGCCTGCAGCCTGTCGGGGAAGGCCCCATTCGTGTCCGCCTTCACGGCATAGCCGAGCGCTTTGATCTTGCCGAGAAAGGTGCCGATGTCCGCGTGCACGAGCGGTTCTCCGCCGGAAACGCACACCCCGTCCAGCAAGCCGCGCCGTTTTTGCAAAAAAGCAAAAAATTCCTCTTCGGAAAGGTCGGAAACGCTGCCGTCCAAGATCTCTGCGTTTTGGCAAAAGGGGCAGCGGAAGTTGCACCCGCTCAGAAACACGGTGCAGGCCACCTTGCCGGGGTAGTCCAAGAGGGTCGTCTTTTGCAGTCCTGCGATCTTCATCCTTATCACCTCCCGTCTATTATACCGCTGCCGCCGTCAAAAAGCAACCAAAACGAAGAACGCGGCGCTCGCCCCTTTTCTTTCATGAAAATATCATAAAAATGCATTGCGTTTTAACAAAAGGGGAGTATAATATAGTTACAAAATCCAAAGGAGGAGCAAAAACATGAACATGAAAAGAGCAAAAACATGGCGCATCATTCTGGCCGTTGTGGCGCTCTTGATGGCGTGCGCGCTCGTTCTGACGGGTTGCGCCGCGAACGAAGAGGGCGCGGCGGTCTATGTGCTTTCCATCCAGCAGACGGCGAGCGGAGAGACGGGCAGCACCTTCACCGTTACCTATTCCGACGGCTCGACGAGCGAATTTACGGTCGAAAACGGCAGCGACGGAAAGGACGGCGCCGACATCACGGCGGCAGACCTGTATGAAGAATATAAAACGATCTACGGCGACGACCTAACATATGCCGAATTTCTCGAAAAGTATCTGACGCTTACCGAAGGCGAGGACGAAAGCGCTCCGATCTCCGAAATGCTTCTTTCCTCGGCACGCGTCTATGCGGAATTCCGTACGACGGAATACGCTTCGTCGGGTTGGGGCGGCATCGGCGTTCGGCCGGTCAACACGATCTCTTATTCCGCGGGGGCGGGCGTCATTTATCAAATGGATGACGACTATACCTATTTCGTCACCAATTATCACGTCGTATATAACGAAAACGCCAATGCCGACAACGGTTCGCAATTCGGAAGAAAGATCGTCGTCTACCTGTACGGTTCGCAGGGTTCTCCGACCAATTCCGGCAACACCGACGAGGACGGATACGAGATCCTCGAATACGGCACCGCCGCGATCGAATGCGAATATGTGGGCGGCGCGGCGTCCTTGGATATCGCCGTTTTGCGCGCCGAAACGCAAGACGTGCTCGCCGTCAACAGCGCGGCAAAGGCCGTCACCCTCGCCGACGGCTATGCGGTAGGGGAGAAGGCGATCGCAGTCGGCAATCCGGAAGATGAAGGGCTGAGCGTCACCGAGGGCATCGTCAGCGTAGACAGCGAATACATCACGCTGCAGACGGATGGTACGGCGCGCAGCCACCGTGCGATGCGCATCGACGCCGCCCTGTATGAAGGCAATTCGGGCGGCGGCCTGTTCAATGCGCAGGGCGAGCTGATTGGCCTCACCAATGCGGGCGACGGCACCAACCAAAATGTCAATTACGCCATCCCCATTTCCGTCGTGAAGGGCGCGGCGGACAACATCATCTTTTACGATCAGGACGGCGACAGCGCCACGAGCGGCGTCTATCGCCCTACGCTCGGCGTCACCGTCACCATTCAGAGCAGCCAATATGTCTATGACGAAAGTTCGCAGTCCGGCCGTATCGTCGAAACGATCGCCGTCAGCGAAGTGACGTCCGGCTCAATAGCCGAACAAATGGGGCTTACGGCGGGGGATATCCTGCAATCTTTCTCGGTCAACGGCACGCAATACGACATAAGCCGTTCCTTTGAAGTCAACGACCTGTTGCTGACCGTGCGGTCGGGCGACGCAATCGCCTTTACCGTAGAGCGCGACGGTACATCGGTACAGACGCAGTCCTATACCATGGAATTTTCCGACCTTTCCGCCGTTGCGTGACGGCAGACAGGAAAAGAACGTGAATCTTACTTTAAAAGCCGCCGTGGCGTTGTACGCTTTTTCGGGAATCTGCAAGGCAATTGGCAGGGACGGGAAATTTTACGAAGAAAAGGCCCGGGAGATTGCCCGATTTGCGGAAGAAAGCTGCTCCGACGGCGAACATATGCCCGCTTCGTTTGACGATAAAACCGCGTCGGGGTATTCATTGAAATATAATCTTGCGTTTGATCTTTATTTTCAGTCGAAACTATTTAAACGGGAGACTTTTATAAAAGAAGCGGATTGTTATCGGAAAAACATGCACGCTTACGGAGTGAAACTTTGTTCGGACATCAGAACGAATTCTACCAAAAGCGACTGGCTGGCGTTCGTTTCCTGTTTCGGAGACGGGGATTACAAAACGGAAATTTACGAGTCGATCGCAAGAGCGATGAGAGAAACGAAAACGAGAGTGCCGTTTTCCGATTGGTACGACGTAGACGACGCTTCGCCGTGCGAATGTATGTTTCGGGCGAGAAGCGTTCAGGGCGGGATTTTTATGCCGTTGCTTTGCGAAAAAAAGGAGTGATCGGAGCCGTTGCATGACTTGGACCTGGTCTGAAAGGTGCGAAAAAGAGTCCGACGATCTGTCCGTCGCGGGAGACGACGCAATGAAACCGTCGTCGGAAACATCGTCGCGGCAACGGTCTGCAATCCTATCAAATACGATATCGCTTTGGAATAAACGTAAATGACGGAAAGCAATTAAAGTAGGTAAAAAATATTTATCAGTATTCAAGAAAAAGTAAATTTATAAATCAGTCATCGGAAGTTCTTGACGGCTGATTTATAGAAAGAAAAAACTTTTCATGAGAATATAAGTATACCCGATGTCATAATAACTTTTGATGTGTGGTTTTCTGATGAATGGAATAATAAGGATAAGCATGTCTGCAAATAGTGGAACTATAAGCGGAAGCGGTTATGCGTAGAATAAAAATCTTTTGAGAATCGTTGTTACGCAATTAAAATTTTAAGGAAAAGCATAATAAAAAATATCCTGTGTGTTTTACGCAGGATATTTTTATATTAAGTCAAGTTATCAGGCTTGAAAAAGAATTGAAAAAACGGCAAATATTTGACCGCAAGGGGCATCTATTTGTCTGAACATGTTGATACCCGATTGCGGTTATACCGCAGTCGGGATTTTCATTTATGAAATTTTCCGATTGCAAGAAAAACGAAAGGAGAATTTCAAATGAAAAAGGAAGTAGTTTATCGAATCACGAGAACGCAGTACAAAAAGTTGGAAGTCGAAACGAAGGAACAGGAGGAGTTGGTAAAAGAGCTTAATCGGGATTTTGAGCGGGAAGTCAAACGCGAAAAGACCGCGCGTGCGAGAAACGTATCGTTGGAATATCTGATGGAAAGCGAAGGCTTTGAGCCTGTTGCCGATATCCAAACAGGAGAAGACGCATACATACAAAAAACAGAAAGCGAGACGTTGAAAAAACGGGTGCATAGTGCTATAGCCGTGCTTACGCCGCGTCAGAAAGAAATTGTTATTAAAGTGTTTTTTGAGGAGAAAAGTCAAGCGGAAGTAGCAAAGGAATTAGGCGTAACGGAAGGCACAGTTTCCGTTACATTGGAACGGGCATTGACGAACCTAAAAAAATTTTTAGAGAAAAAATAAAAAAAATTTTTGAAAACGTCAAAGTTTTGCCTTCAAACTTTCCAATTAAAGTGAAGGGGGTTATTTCCGAGCGGGAAATAACCCGCAGGAAAGGGAGACCAAGCATATGACGGAAAGAGCCAAAAAGGGAATAAAAGGTTATTCTCTGAAATCGAGGCGATTGAGACGGTGGATTTATCAGCACAAACGCACGATGCCGTATGTGGCAAGGAAACATAAATTCTGCAATTAGGCGAAAAATTTTGAGTTTTAGAGAAAAAACTTTCACAAAAACCCTTGACAATATCGTGATATCACGATATAATATAAGAAAAAGCATGGAGGTAAAGTTATGACGGCAGCGAAAGTAATAGCGAAAGCGAACAGAGGCGAAGGCTTGACGGTAGAAGAAGTAAAAATCTATCAACCCAACGTAAAACCCGTGAAGCATGTTTACGGGAAGTACGGGACGTTAAAGAAGCGATATCTGGAAGATGAGGGGACAGACTGGACGATAGCTAACCTTCCCGAATATCTCCACAGCGTAGACAAATCAGCAGATGAGCTGTACGAAACAATGTACGAAAAGTTGTCCAAGGATAAACGGTTTGAGCGGACAGGGAACTTCATGGAGG
>CAJFGA010000039.1 GCA_904374385.1 uncultured Clostridia bacterium
AGGAAGCGTTGGAGGCCGCGGAAAAACTTGGCTATCCCGTGCTTTTGCGGCCCTCCTATGTGATCGGCGGTCAAAATATGACTATTGCCTTTACGGAAAGCGACATTTCCCGCTATATGGACGTGATTTTGGCACAGCATATTGAAAATCCCGTCCTATGCGATAAATATTTGATGGGACAGGAACTTGAAGTAGACGTCATCAGTGACGGTACAGACGTATTGATCCCCGGCGTCATGCAGCATATCGAAAGAGCCGGTGTGCACAGCGGGGATTCGATCGCAGTCTATCCTCCGTATAATCTCAGCGATATCATGCTCGCTAAAATTATCGAGTGTTCGACGCAGCTTGCCCTATCTTTAAAGACGAAGGGCTTGATCAATATTCAGTTCCTCGTCTATCATAACGAATTGTATGTGATCGAAGTGAATCCCCGTGCTTCGCGCACCATCCCGTATATCAGCAAAGTGACGGGCGTACCGATGGTGGAGCTTGCGACGAAGATCATGGTCGGGGCGAAGCTGAAAAAGCTGGGGTACGGGACGGGATTATATAAAAGTTCGCCGTATGTGGCGGTCAAGGTCCCTGTATTCTCTTTTGAAAAGCTCAACGACGTCAATTCGCAGCTCGGCCCTGAGATGAAGTCTACGGGGGAGGTGCTCGGCATCGGTAAAACCATCGAAGAAGCGCTCTTCAAAGGGTTGGTTTCGGCAGGATTTAAACTCTGCCATCCGACCAAACAGAAGCATGCCGGCGTGTACTTTACCGTAAACGACCAGGACAAATTTGAGATCCTCGGCCTTGCCAAAAAGTTCAGCGACTTGGGTCTGGATATATATGCGACCAAAGGGACGGCGGATACCATCCGTACCTTGGGAATCGAGGTGACGGATGTAGACAGATTGTCGGAAAGCGATGAGATCTTAAAGCTCATGGATGAAAGCAAGATCGATTATATCGTCTACACGGGCAAGACGGATATGGCGTCTATCAACGATTATATCCGTATGTATCATCACGCGATCCTGCTCGGCATTACAACGCTGACATCGTTGGATACGGCAAATGCGCTGGCCGATATTATTGCCAGCCGATTCAACGAGGACAATACGGAACTTGTCGACATCAACAACCTTCGCCCGGCAAAGACAAAGCTTTCCTTCCTGAAAATGCAGAGCTGCGGCAACGATTATATTTTCTTCGACAATATGGACGGGAAGATCACCTGTCCGGAGTCGCTCGCGATCAATTTTGTTGACAGGCATTACGGGATTGGCGGCGACGGCATTACCCTCATTGAAAAGTCTGAAGTGGCGGATGCCAAAATGCGCATTTTCAATAAAGACGGCAGTGAAGGCGCCATGGCGGGAAATTCGATCCGATGTGTCGCAAAATATCTCTATGACAACGGCTTTGTGAAAGATAAGAAAATCCGTATCGAAACGCTCAGCGGCGTAAAGGAAATGAACCTATTTACCTTTAACGGTAAGGTCAGTTCCGTCAGCGTCAATATGGGGGAAGCCGTGCTCAGCGGAAAAGAGATCCCGTCCACTCTGAGCGGCGATACCGTCGTCGGCAGAGAGATCGAAGTCGGCGGCCAAAAATATCATGTGACGCTCGTCAATGTCGGCAATCCGCACTGTGTCGTTTTCTGCGACAAAGTCGATGCGGTAGACCTGCCGAATGTCGGGCCGCTGTTTGAAAACGCGCCGTATTTCCCGAAACGCGTCAATACAGAGTTTGTGCGCGTAGTCAATGACAGGACGTTGAAAATGCGGGTTTGGGAGCGAGGCAACGGCGAAACGCTCGCCTGCGGTACGGGGGCTGCGGCATCGGTCGTGGCGGCTGTCCTGAGCGGCTTTTGTAAAGTGGGCGAAGACATCACCGTCAAAGTGCGCGGCGGCGATCTGTTCGTGCGCTATAACGAAGACGGAACGGTTACCCTTACCGGGAATACGAAGCTCGTCTATGAAGGTACGGTGGAGTTCTGATTTTAGGAGTCGGCAATGCAAGAAGTTTTTTATGAAGAGAGCGTGGGCACGCATAACCAATCTTCAGCCAAAAAGAAGTATTTAGTATATAAAATTTTGTCTATCATCTCCACCGTGATGGGGATATTTGCAATTTTCACCGCGCTTTTCGGTGTTTCCTTCGATGCGGATGCCGGCATTACGACGGCTGTCATCATCGCGGTTGTCATGTGGCTCGTTTTTGCGGCGTTGCTCATTGCGTTTGCCGTTGTTCTTGCCAGAAAAAAACATGCGTTCTTTTTGAGCTATGATTATACTTTTGTTTCCGGCGATCTGCGCATTTCGAAGGTGTTTAACAATCGCCGCAGAAAACATCTGTACAGTATTTCGATGGACAGGATCATCAAAATCGGCAGGGTAGGCTCGGACACATATGAAAAGACGAAGCGCTCGCCCGATACCAAGGAAGATATCTTGACGCCGAATACCGAAGCGGAAGAGGATAAAGAATTTTTTTACATCTATGCGCAGACAAACGTCGGTAAGCGCATCCTCGTATTGGAATGCCGGCAGCAGCTTCTGTTTACGATTGTCCGGTATATGAATAAGCCCGGCATTCTTGAAACAGAATTTAATAAAATTTCGAAATAAACGCGCCGCCGCTTTCGGCAACAGCGAAGCGGCGGGCATATTTTTGAATGACTATGATCTATCTTGACAATGCGGCGACGACCAGGCCGGACTCTGACGCTGTACGCGAAGCGCTATATTATTTAGAGGATGGTTTTTATAATCCTTCCGCCCTATATAAAGAGAGTTTTGCCGTGCATCGGGCGTTGGAAGCGGCAAGAAAAAATATAATATCGCAGATTGCCGATCCGCAAAAATTTACGTTATTGTTTACCTCTTGCGGAAGCGAGGCGGACAACCAAGCGTTGTTTTCCTGCGCGAGGAGAGGGAATTTTGTCACGACGGAAGGGGAACACGCGGCAATTTATAATGCCGCTTTGGAGATTGCGCGCCGCGGGGTCGAAGTCCGTTATGCAAAGCTCGATCCTTATGGATGCGCAGATGAAGCCGATCTCTTGCAGCTTGTGGACGAAAACACGTCTCTCGTATCGGTGATCCATGTCGGAAACGAAACGGGCGCCGTCAATGATATTGCAAATATAGCAAAAAAGGTTAAGGCAAAAAATCCGCGCGCATATTTTCATAGCGACGGTGTACAGGCGTTCGGAAAAATTCCGTTCCGCCTGACAAATGATATTGATTTTTATTCGGTGAGCGCGCATAAGATCGGCGGCGTCCGCGGGGCAGGTGCCCTCTTTCGCAATAAGAATAAAAATCTATTTCCGCTGATTTACGGCGGAGGACAGGAAGGGGGGCTGCGGAGCGGTACGGAAAATACTTTTGCGATCATGCAGTTTGCCGCTGCTACGAAAAAGAAGTTCGCCGCGCTTTCGGAAGACCTCTCCCGCGTCGGTATCTTGAATCGCCGGTTCCGTCAGGGATTGGATGAGAAGATCTTTACAGTTTTATCGGGAGAATGTGCATCGCCTTATATACTGAGCGTTTCGGCAAAGGGTTTGCGCGGAGAGGTATTGCAGCATATGATTGACGATTGCGGCGTAGTGGTCGGAACCGGATCGGCATGCTCTTCCAAAAATCGGTACAGCCGCGTTATTCTGGCGTGCGGCGCCGATGAAAGGACGGCAGACGGCGTATTGCGCATTTCTTTCTCATCGCAGACGACCGAGCAGGAATGCGAAGAAGCGATCCGAGTGATCAACGATTGCGGAAATCGGCTTGCTGAGAGGACAAAATGAGAGAACAGGCAGAAAAAGTCATCATCGTACGCTATTGCGAGATCCATTTGAAGGGGAAGAACCGCGGCTATTTCGAACAGGTTTTTATGAACAATCTCGAAAAGTCGCTTTCCGGTATTCGGCATGAGATCAGGCGGCCGAGCGGGCGATATGTTATAGAAAATTTTGATTCCGATCGAACGGAGGAAATTTGTGAACGCGTCCGCAAGGTTTTCGGCGTGCACACGCTGAGTGTCGGAACCAAAGTCGACGCCGATTTGGAAGCGATTTGGCGTGAGATTCAAAACATTGCACCCGAAAGCGGTTCATTTAAAGTTGAAACAAATAGGGCGGATAAACATTTCCCCCTCAATTCCATGCAAATCAATGCGGAGATCGGCGGCAGGTTGCTTTCCGAAAGGCCGTCGCTGCGGGTAGATGTGCACGATCCGGATACGATTTTGCATATCGATATACGCGAGAACGGCTCCGCGCTCGTGTTTGAAGGGATCGTCAAAGGGGCCGGCGGGATGCCCGTCGGAACGGCCGGCAAGGGGATGCTCCTTCTTTCAGGGGGCATTGACAGTCCTGTGGCCGGTTACATGATCGCAAAACGAGGAATGAAGCTCGAATGCGTGCATTTTCACAGCTATCCGTATACAAATATGCAGGCGAGGGAAAAGGTGGAAGAACTTGCCCGCATCCTTGCAGATTATACGGGAGGGCTTGTTTTGCACGTTGTCAGCGTGACGCATATACAGGAAGAAATTCATAAAAATTGTCCGGCAGAGATGATGATCACCTTGCTTCGCCGCTTTATGATGCGCATTGCCGAAAGACTGTGCGCCGATACGGGGGCGCAGTGCATCATCACGGGGGAGAGCCTCGGCCAAGTAGCGAGCCAGACGATCGAGGGGATGACGTCATCCAATGCGGTTATCAAACATGTTCCCGTATTGCGGCCGTTAGTCGGATTTGATAAGACGGAGATCATAGAACGTGCGCGCGAAATCGGCACTTTTGAAACGTCGATTTTGCCCTACGAAGATTGCTGTACCGTCTTTTTGCCCAAGCATCCGCTGATCCGTCCGAAGCTTGAAAAGATAGAGGTTGCCGAGGCGGCGCTTGATGTTCAGGGCTTGCTCGATGAGGCTTTTTCTTCCGCCGAGCACATAGCGATCGAATAAAATTTTTCCCCTTGCGATCTGCCTTTCGTGTCCGAATAAAAGTGCGCGTTTTCCTAACTTTTTTGACAGCTTTCCCCATTGTTTTTTTGATAGCGGCGCTGTATAATATTTCATGATAAAAACAATAAGGAGTTTATTATGAAAAGATTATTGCCTGCATATCCGATTTGGGTAATTGATCCCATGTTTTCCGTATGGTCTCCGAGTGAAACGTTGAACGGAGGCGATACGATTTTTTGGACGGGTAAAATTAGAAAGACTTACGGCCTCGTTCGCTATGACGGCAAGACCTATACCTTTATGGGGCAATTGCCGGGTACCGATGCGCTCAAACAAGAAGATGTCTCTGTCAGTGCATACGCGACCGATTATGTATTTTCATGCGAGAAATTTGTTTTGCGGGTGTCCTTTGTTTCACCGCTGACGCCAAAAAATCTCGAAGTCCTGTCTTGCCCTGTATGTTATACGGAATATGAAATTATTCCTAATAACGGAATTATGGCGCAAGATCTTTCCGTCGCACTCGTTTTGGACGAGGGATATTGCTATGAAGAGGCCGACCGAGTCACGGGCGGCGTCATCCCGATGAACGGTTACGAAGCTGCTTATTTTTCACGGCGCAGAAATCTCGTCATGTCTAACGCAAACGACTGTGTGGCGCCCGACTGGGGGGATATTTATATTGCCGGCGGAGAAGCATGGTATATCCCTTCTTCAGCCTTGGATCGGTTTGTGCAGAGCGGCGTTGCAGAATACATTCATATCAATAACGAAAGGCACTATATCATGGCGGTCGAAAAAAGCGCCAAAGGTTATTTTATGACTGCCTTTGATGACCGGATCGCTATTTTTTACTTTGGAGATTGGCTAAAAGATTATTTTTTCAAGGACGGACGCACGGTCCTCGACGCTTTGGATTTCAGCCGGCAAAAACATGATGCAATTTTGTGCGATCTTGCCGCATTCGATAAAGAGTTTAAAAAAGATTGTGATGCGATCGGCAAAGATTATTATTTGCTTGCCTGCGCTGCATACAGGCAATCGATCGGCGCGCACAAGCTCGTGGAAAATAAAAAGGGTGAGATTTTATTTCTTTCTAAAGAATGTAACTCGAACGGCTGTATCGGTACGGCGGATGTAAGTTATCCTTCGATACCGCTCTTCCTGCTGTATAATCCCGAGCTCGTAAAGGGAATGCTGCGCGGCATTTTTGAATTCGCGCGTATGCCCGTTTGGAAATTTGATTTTGCGCCGCACGATATCGGTACGTATCCGTACTGCTGCGGGCAAGTGTATGGCATAAACAGGTCACAGGATAAATATAACTGCGGCAACACTGCGGGATGGGGGGACGGAATGCTGACACACCCGATGCTTTATCAGCGTCCCGCGGCATGCGATATATATGATTTTAATTATCAGATGCCTGTGGAAGAGTGCGGGAACATGATCATCATGACGGCGGCCGCATGCGTTGCCAGCAAAGAGTATGCCATTGCGGAAGAGAATTTCGATCTGCTTGAGAAATGGGTCGTGTATCTCGAAAAATACGGGCTTAAACCGGAAAATCAGCTCTGCACAGATGATTTTGCCGGGCATCTCGCAAATAATATCAATTTGGCGATCAAGGCGATCGTGGGCATAGAGAGTTTTGGGATCCTCTGCGAAAAGACGGGGCGCGGGGATGCAGAAAAATATTATGCGCTCGCCGCGGATTATGCAAAGCGGTTAAAGGAGATGGCGGGCGACGGCGTGATGCCGCTCGCTTATGGGCAGAAAGGAACATATTCACTCAAATACAACATGCTTTTTGATAAGTTGTTCGGTTTCAATTTATTTGAGAATTCTCTATGTGAACAAGAGGTGGCATATTATATTGAACAGAACAATCGGTATGGCGTACCGCTCGACACCCGTGCAGATTATACGAAATCCGATTGGATCCTTTGGTGCACATGTTTGACTGCCGACCCGCAAAAAGCTGAAACTCTTTACGCGCCGATCGTTACCTATCTGTCTGAAAGTCCTACGCATTTGCCGTTCAGTGACTGGTATGGAACGCAAGACGGAAAGTGTGTCCATTTCTTTAATAGGACGGTGCAGGGGGGGATTTTAGCTCCCATTTTGAAAAAATCCGAAATTTTAAAAATTAAATGACGCGCAAATCCGTACGGACACATGCGCAAAGAAAGAGGAGCATTTTTTATGAACAAGTACTATGAACAATGGCAGACGATCGGAGCGGAGCCCGCAAGGGCGTATTATGTCCCTTTTGAAGTTGGACAGGCGCGCAGCGAAGACCGAGAGGACAGCCTTCGCTTCCGTTCCTTAGGCGGCGCATGGAAGATCCGCGCGTATGAAAGCGTCCTCGATGCCGAAGATTTTTTAGAAGTCGTACCGGAGGCAGATATTCAAGTGCCTTCCTGCGTACAATACAGCGGCTATGATCAATTTCAATATACCAATGACCGCTATCCGTTCATGTTCGACCCTCCCCGTGTGCCTTTGAGAAATCCTGCCTTTCATTATTACAGGACTTTTGACGCGGAGGCGGTTAAAGACGGCAAGCGTGTTTACATTTTGTTTGAAGGGGTGGATTCCTGTTTTTATCTCTATATCAACGGGAAATTTGTAGGTTTTTCTCAGATCACGCATAAAACGAGCGAATTTGACATCACTGATTTTGTTCAGGAAAAGGGCAATCGTCTCGATGTGCTTGTCCTTAAATGGTGCTTCGGCAGTTATTTGGAAGATCAGGACAAATGGCGCTTTACGGGCATCGTGCGCGACGTATACTTGCTTTTCCGCGATGCCGAGCATATTACAGATTATAAAATTGAGACGGAGATCAGAGGAAAAAAGGCTTATGTAGACTTCATCAATCGCAGCGATGTAGCCGCCTTCGTATCTTTTAACGGGAAGAAAGCGTTTGCAGACAGAGGAACGGGCGTCCGTTTCGAAGTGGAGTCGCCCGAACTATGGAGCGCGGAAAGCCCGTATTTGTACCCCATGGAGATCTCTTGCGGAAACGAAGTGATTTTCGAACGGGTCGGTATCCGTACGAGCGAAGTAAAAAACGGCGTTTTCCGGGTCAACGGCCAGCCGATCAAATTGCGCGGCGTCAATCGGCACGACTTCCATCCCGATCGCGGCGCAGCGGTTACCAAAGAAGATATGCTGGAAGACGTTTTGCTCATGAAAAAGCTGAACGTCAACGCGGTCAGAACTTCGCATTATCCTTCCTCGCCTTTGTTTTATAGAATGTGCGACGAATATGGGCTTTATGTGATCAGTGAGAGCGATGTGGAGAGCCACGGCGGCGCGCGCATGGGCGATTTCGGCATGACGTATGAGCAGAAGATGGCGATCATGGCTGAAAATCCTGATTTTTGCGCCAGCGTCGTAGAGCGGCAGGTAACCAACGTCGAACAAAATAAGAATCATGCCTGCGTCGTCATCTGGTCTTTGGGCAATGAAGCTGGCTGGGGCGCAAACTTCTACGCTGCGTTGGAAAAGGTGAAATCTCTGGACAACCGCCCCGTACATTACGAGGGATTATGGCTCATCGATAAAAAACATTACGGGGAAGAGGAGTATTATCGCGTGCCCTTGGACATGGTCAGCCGCATGTATCCTACGGTGGAATGGATGCGTGACGAATATTTTTATGACCCCAAGGAAAAGCGTCCGCTCGTTTTGTGCGAATATGTGCATGCCATGGGGAACGGCCCCGGCGCCCTGCGCGAGTATTGGGATGTCATGGAGTCAAGCGACCGTTTCATGGGCGCGTTTGTTTGGGAATGGTGCGACCATGGCATACGCTATGGAACGAAGGGTTTCCGTTATGGCGGAGACTTCGGAGAAGTAGTGCATGACGGCAATTTTTGTGTGGATGGATTGCTCGCACCGGACAGAACGGTCAAACCGGGCGCGCTGCAAATGAAGAAGATTTATCAGCCCGCCGATTTTGCAAAATCGGGCAGGACGCTGCATATCTTAAATAAGTACTATTTTATTCCGCTCAAAGGGACGCTTCGCATAGAATATAAAGATCTTGGAGAAAGTGAAACTTTGCATATTGCAATCCCTGCCCGTAAAAAGGGTACGGTCTCCTTGAAAGAGAGCGCGGAGATACGGGTTTACTTTATAGCGGAGGGTGAATCGGAACCGTGTGCGCAGGAAGGTTTCTACGAAAAGAAATTTGAACCCGCCCAGGTGCAGAAGGCTGCCTGCAAGATCGAGGACGGGGCGCGCTTTATCGCCATAAATGAGGGCGATTGCATCTATCGCCTCGATAAAGCGAGCGGTGAAATCGTTTCTGTCAATGCGTTCGGCAGAGAACTCGGAGGTATCCGCCTGAATTTGTGGCGGGCGCCGACCGACAACGATATGTATGAGCGCAAAGCTTGGGAAAATGTATTTCTCGACAAGGCGCTATGTGATCTGATTTCATATAAAATCGAAGGGAACCGCGTACGCGCAGTAGTCAGGGCAGGGTATTATAATTCGATGAAACCCTATGTCGAAGCAGAAATTACCTACACATTTGTGCGTGGGGGCGTGAAAATCGATATGAAATATAACGTTTTGACGGGATATTTTGTATCGCTGCCTCGTATCGGTTGGGAAATGCGGATGGATAAGCGCTTTGCAGACCTGTGCTATCTCGCCTATGGCCCGTATGAGAGCTATGAAGATATGCGCGATTTTTGTATGAAAGGCGAATATACCTCCCGCGTGGCAGATGAATATGTGCATTATGTCAAGCCGCAGGAATGCGGCAGCCATTGCGGAGCCGCTTTTGCGGAATTGTCCGACGGTGAAATGACCGTCCGTGCGGAAGGTATGCGCTCCTTTTCGGCGCTTCCTTACAGCAGCGCGACACTCACTTCGGCTCGCCACGATGACGAATTGCCGGAAAGTGACGGGACCTATTTCTGCGCCGATCTCTTTATGGGCGGGCTGGGAACGAATTCTTGCGGGCCGGATGTACGCCGCGAATACCGCGTTCCCTTTGCAGGGAAAGGAACGGTTTTATTTACTTGGAAAAAATAAGTTCTCTGGGTTGTCCGTTTTGACAAAAAAGTAAAAAATAGCGTTCTGCATATTCTCGATCTGCAGGACTTATATAGGGAGGCGTTTTATGGACGGCAGATTGCTCGTCGAAAGATTGTTGGTTTATGCAAAAACTTATCTGCATCTCGAGGACTGCGACACAGATTATATGCGCAATGTTCTCCTTTCCCGATTCTCGCTGACAGATCCGTATGAAGGCGAGGCTGATTTTTCGGATATCGGCAATATGGATGTGCCGGATGCCTTGGTCGCGGAGATAGAAGAATATGCAACGGAAAGCGCTCTTGCGGACGAAAACGGCGCGGAGCGGTTTGCCGCAGATATCTTCGGCATTTTAACGCCGCTGCCTTCCGTCATCAATGAAGAGTTTTTGCGTATCAAGAAAAGCAGCGGAGTTCAAGCGGCGTGCGATTATCTGTATGCGCTGTGCGTAAAGAATTATTATATTCAAAAGACGGCGATCGGGCGCAATTTGAAATGGGAATATCAAGACGGTGCGAACCGATTGGAGATCACCGTCAATTTATCTAAACCGGAAAAGAATAATAAAGACATTGCAAAACTCCTTACGGCGCCGCAGGGAAAGAAATATCCTAAATGCCAGCTCTGCAAAGAAAACGAGGGGTTTGAAGGGACGTCCACGCATCCTGCGCGCAGGAATTTGCGCACGGTCAAAGTCAAACTGGGCGGGGAAAATTGGTTCGTACAATATTCGCCCTATGCGTATTATGACGAGCATTGCATCGCGATCAACGAAGCGCATGTACCCATGAACGTGAATGAACGTACGCCCGCAAAGCTGCTCGATTTTGTCGATGCTTTTCCCAATTACTTTATCGGCAGCAACGCGTCTCTGCCCATTGTCGGCGGATCTATCTTGAATCATGAGCATTTTCAGGGCGGTTTGCATTTGATGCCCATGCACAAAGCCGGGTATGCAAAGTATTATCGTTCCGCACAATTTGCCGACCTTACGATCGGCATCCTCGATTGGTATAACAGTGCGATTCGTTTTGAAGGGAAAAACAGGGAGGAGGTCGAAGCGTTTGCCGTCAAGGCGATCGCGGCATGGCGCGATTTTTCCTGTCCGGAATGTGACATTTTGTGCAGAACGGGAGAAACGCAGCATAATGCCGTCTCTCCCATCCTCCGCAAGATCGGCGAGCTTTATTCCTTTACCATGATATTGCGCAATAATCGCACGGATGACCGCTATCCTGACGGGATCTTTCATGTGCATCCGGAATACCAGAACATTAAAAGCGAAGGGATTGGACTGATTGAGGCAATGGGGCTTTTTATCCTGCCCGGCAGGTTGAAAAGACAGCTCGAAGAAATTGCTCGTATATTATGCGGGCAAGCGCCTTATGATCCGAAAGCGCTCGAAAAGGCAGACCATGATTTGCATGTACATAAGCATATGATCGCCGCTCTGATCGCAGAAGGTATGGCGAAAGATATGCAAGAGGCGACCATGCGCTGTGAGGCGTATGTCAACAAGGTGTGCGCGGCGATTCTCGACAATACTGCCGTATTTAAAAAAGATCAAAACGGCAGAAATGGTTTTGAAAAATTTATGCAAATGCTTTCTTTGGAGGAGGTTTGAAGATGAAAAATATTCTCGTGACGGGCGGCGCCGGCTATATCGGCAGCCATACCTGTGTGGAACTGGCAAAGGCGGGCTACGGCGTGATCGTGGTCGATAATCTCGTCAACAGCAAGTATGAGGCGATCCGCAGGGTCGAAAAGATCATCGGGAAATCAGTCAAGTTTTATGAAAACGATATCCTCGATGCCGCAGCGCTGCATAAAATTTTCAGTGAAAATCAAATTGATGCCGTCATCAATTTTGCCGGGCTAAAAGCGGTGGGCGAATCGGTGGAAAAACCGCTCGAGTATTATCACAACAATATTACGGGCATGCTCGTACTTATCGACGTGATGCGCCAAAACGGCTGCAAAAACATAGTTTTTTCCTCTTCGGCGACGGTATACGGCAATCCGCATACTGTTCCCATCAAGGAAGATTTTCCGCTCTCGGCGACCAATCCGTATGGCAGGACGAAACTTTTTATCGAAGATATTTTGCGCGATTTGTATAAAGCGGACAAAAGTTTTAACATTGCCATCCTTCGCTATTTTAATCCCGTCGGCGCACATGAGTCTGGGCTGATCGGGGAAGATCCGAACGGCATTCCCAACAATCTTTGCCCGTATATTACAAAAGTTGCGGTGGGTAAGCTGGATAAAGTGCGCGTATTCGGCAACGATTATCCCACGCCGGACGGAACGGGGGTGCGCGATTATATCCATGTTTCCGATCTTGCTGTGGGGCATGTGCTAGCTCTCAAAAAGCTCTTTGAAAATTCCGGTTTGTATACAGTCAATCTGGGTACAGGGGTCGGATACAGCGTACTCGAAGTGATCAAAGCATTTTCTAAGGCGTTGGGGAAAGAGATTCCCTATGAATTTGCGCCCCGACGCGCCGGCGATATTCCCGCGTGTTATGCCGATCCGTCGCTTGCAGAAAAGTTGATCGGGTTTAAGACGACGCGCTCTCTCGACGATATGTGCCGCGACGCGTTGAATTTTCAAATGAAAAATCCAAACGGATACGAAGATTAAATTTTAACGCATAAAAGAGGAGGGACAGAAGTTGTTCCTCCTCTTTTGGTGTATAAGCTGTTGGGGGAATGACGATTATCTAAAAAATAAATGATGGCTATAAGAAAAAATTGTTCAAATCGATAAATTTTTTACGATATAAATTTGCAATTTTGCCAAAATTAATGTATAATAGAAAGGTATATTACGGGATAATTAAACCGCGTTTGGGAGGTTTTATGGATCAGATAAAATTGCTTCAGACAAGGCGCTCAAAAATTTTGGCGGCGGGTACGGAAACGAGAAAATATATTGCGGAACTTACCGATGCCGACAGTTTTGTCGAACTTTCCGGGTTCAGCTTTTCCAAAAATGATTTCTATGACGAGGGAGCCGAAGGAGAGGGCGTAATCACGGGGTTTGCGACGATTGACGGCTACCCCGTTTATATTGCGGCGCAGAACGGCGCAGTGTTGAGCGGCGGAGTCAGCCATGCAAACTGCCAAAAATTGTTGCGGTGCCTGCAACTGGCGGAAAAAAATTCTACGCCGATCATATATGTGCTCGACAGCCTCGGCGTACAGATCGGCGAAGGCGTAAACGTGCTTGAAGGTTTGGCGGCAGTGCTTTCCAAGGCATCGCGCCTGCACGGCATCGTACCGCAATTTGCCATTGTGGCAGGGGAAGTATATGGGCAAAGTGCGCTTTTAGCGGCGGCTGCAGATTTTACTTTCTTTATTAAGGGCAGCGTGCTTGCGGCGAACAGCCCTTTGGTGATTTCCGCAAAGAGCGGGAAAAATCTTTCCAAAGAGCAGGTCGGCGGCGCAGGCGCACTTGCCGATACAAATTTAGTCGCTTCGGAAGAAGAGAATATAGCAGCGGTGCGCGAAAAGATCGTAAAAGTATTGGATATTTTGCCTTTCTGCAATGCGGCCGTCGTTGAAAACGGGGCGGATCTAAATGCTTCTTCGCCGGCGCTGAATGAAGGCTGCACGGCTGACGCGCTCGTTGAAGCTGTTTTCGATGAGGGAACGGCGTTTTGCTTCGGAACGGGCGCGCCGGAAGTCCGCTGCATGTTGGGCCGGATCGGAGGAATATCGGTGGCGGCCGTTCTGTTCGATAAGGAAAACGGCGTAGAACTGGATGCGCAAAACGTTGCCAAAATCGATTCGTTGGTGCGTTTTGCGGGATATTATGATCTGCCTTTCATAACCTTTGTGAATACGCTCGGCTTAAAGGCGGATCTTGCTACCAATAATAGCTTTGCTTTGAAGCAAATTTACCAATTGATGGAAGACTATGAACTTTTAGAGAACGCGAAGATCGCCGTCGTATATCAAAAGGCTATCGGTTTGGGATATACGCTTTTTGCGGCCAAATCAATGGGGTTTGACTATACTTATGCTTTTGCCAATGCAAAAATCACTCTTTTTGACGATACGCAGGGAGCAGAAATTGAATTTGCAGGGGAAAAGGCGGATAAGGGCAAGCTGGCGGCGAAATATGCTGCGGAAAACTCTGATCCGATCCATGCAGCCAAAAACGGATATGTGGATAACATCATAGAGCCGCAATTCGTGCGCAGTTATTTGATCGCATCTTTGCAGATGCTGTTAAAGTGAGGGCAATATGATGCTGAATATGCTGTTGGAAACGACGGTCACGATCGGCGGCGAAAATGTTACTTATCTCGACATTCCGGAGGCATTGCTGTATGCTCTCTTGGGATTTGCCATTACGTTCGTCGGTATCGTTGTCTTGATTTTTTTACTGTGGTGTATCGGCAAGGTCATGGCAGCTTTCCGAAGCAAATCTTCCCGCAAACAAAAGCAGACGGAACAGCCGGAAGTTTTGCCTTCGGAAGAGGATGTATCTCCCCAAGTGAAGGCGGCGATCGTAGCGGCGATCGCGGCATATTATGCGGGTGAAAATACAGAATGCGAATTTAAAGTCAGAAGAATCAGAAGATTGTAAGGAGAAATCGATATGCGTAAATTTATCGTCACCATCGAAGGAAAAAGTTATGAAGTCGGCGTAGAAGAAGTGGGCGTCTCACAAAATACTGCGCCCGCACCGGCACCCGTACAGGCAGTGCAGGCAGCGGCACCCGCCGCTTCCGTTCCTGCCAATGGGGAAAAATTGCTTTCCCCCTTCCCCGGATTGATTAAAAATTTCCTCGTTGAAGAGGGCACGGCGGTCAAAAAAGATCAGCCCGTATTGGTCCTGGAAGCAATGAAGATGGATAACGACATCACTTCTCCTTGCGACGGAAAAATTTCTTTTAAAACAGAAGTCGGCAAAAATGTGGAAACAAATGCCGTGCTTGCGGTCATCGGATAACGGGTGGTTTCCATGCAGGTAAATTTGCTCGTAAGTTTCGGCGAAAAATTTCTCAATTTGTGGGAAACGTCGGGGCTGGCGAGCGGAAGCTGGCAAAATTATGTCATGCTTGCCGTATCGTTTGTCCTGATGTATCTAGCTATCGTGAAGAAATTTGAGCCGCTGTTGCTTTTGCCCATTGCGTTCGGCATGTTTTTGATCAATATTCCGGGCGCACAGGATGTCGTGTGGGGCAAATATGAAACGCCCGATCTCTCTCTGTCGATCGGCAAGGTCGGCGAGTATGAAGGCGGTGAAGTGGTATATAAAATAGAATATATCGCGAAGTATATACACACCGTTTTTGGAGAAGAAAAAGTCATATATATTCGCGACCTCGGAGAGGGATTTACGGATGGCTATATTAAAGAGGGCGTGGTCTATTTTTTTGAATCTCTTGCCGACGTGACGAGCGGAAATTCTCAGCAGATGCAGGCCGCGGATTTTTTGGAATATACGCTGCAGGGTTATATCCAGGGTACGATCGAAAACGGAGTGACCGTCTTTGCAGATAATGCTTCGGTGGTGATCAGTCATTCTTATATGGATGTTACGAACCGAGGCCTCCTGTGGTATCTCTATTTTGGCGTGGAAAACGTCATATATCCGCCGCTCATCTTTATGGGGATCGGCGCAATGACAGATTTCGGGCCGTTGATTGCAAATCCGAAGAGCATGCTCATCGGTGCGGCGGCGCAGCTCGGCGTATTTTTGACGTTTATCGGCGCGATCCTGCTCGGTTTTGATGCGGCAGCCGCGGCTTCTATCGGTATCATCGGCGGTGCGGATGGCCCGACGGCGATCTATCTGACACAGCAGCTTGCTGCATTTACGAACGAAGATTTGCTCTCCGTCATCGCAATCGCGGCGTATTCTTACATGGCACTCATACCGATCATTCAAAAGCCGATCATGAGGCTGATGACGACCAAAAAAGAGCGAGCCATCAAAATGAAACAGCTCAGGGAAGTTACAAAACTTGAAAAAGTTTTGTTCCCGTTAATTGTTACTCTGATTGTTGGGTTATTATTGCCCGATGCGATTCCGCTCCTCGGCATGCTGATGCTCGGCAATTTGATGCGCGAGAGCGGCGTTGTGGATCGCCTTTCGTCTCAGGCGCAGAACGGCCTTATGAATACGATCACGATTTTCCTCGGTATTTCCGTCGGCTGTAAGGCGATCGGGACGACTTTCCTTGCCGTCGAAACGCTTGAGATCATTGCGCTTGGGCTGGTTGCCTTCTGTTTCGGCACTGTCGGCGGCCTGCTTATGGCTAAGATCATGAACAAGTTCTCAGGAGGCAAGATCAATCCGCTGATCGGTTCAGCCGGCGTTTCTGCCGTGCCAATGGCGGCGCGAATATCCGAGGATGTCGGGCGGGAAACGGATCCGAGCAATCACTTGCTGATGCATGCCATGGGGCCGAACGTTGCGGGCGTTATCGGTTCGGCAATTGCAGCAGGATTTTTACTTGCATTCTTCGGCGGTTAAATAAGAACTAAATTTTCGGGAGAACGGAAATGGCAGATAAAAATAGTAAAAAAGTGCTCATAACCGATACGATATTGCGTGACGCGCATCAGTCTCAGGCAGCTACTCGTATGACGACAGCAGAGATGCTGCCCGTTTTGGAACAGCTCGATGAGATCGGTTATTATTCTTTGGAAGCGTGGGGCGGGGCGACCTTTGATACTTGCCTGCGTTTTCTCAACGAAGATCCGTGGGAACGGCTTCGTACTTTAAAAAAATATTTGAAAAAGACGCCGATCCAAATGCTGCTGCGCGGGCAGAATTTACTCGGGTACAGGCACTATTCGGATGATGTGGTAGAAAAATTCGTCGCAAAATCCATCGAAAACGGCGTAAAGGTAGTCAGGGTTTTTGATGCGCTGAATGATCCGCGCAATCTTGAAACTTCGATGAAGGCGATCAAAAAATACGGCGGCATTTGCGAAGCGGCGATCAGCTATACGACCAGCCCCGTCCATACGACCGATTACTTTGTTAAACTTGCCAAAGAGTTGGAAGGCATGGGCGCGGATAATATTTGTATCAAAGATATGGCAAATCTTCTTTTGCCGTATACGGCATACGATCTCGTTTCTAAATTGAAAAAGGCGCTCAAACCGACGACCAAGGTGCACCTGCACACACATAATACGGCAGGTACGGGCGACATGGTCAATTTAAAAGCGATCGAGGCTGGGTGCGATATCGTAGATACGGCGCTTTCTCCGCTCGGCAATGGTACGAGTCAGCCGGCAACAGAACCGCTTGTAGCGACGTTAAAGGGTACTCCCTACGATACGGGCATCGAAATCGAAAAACTTTTACCCATCGTCAACCACTTCAAAGGGGTCGCCGATCGACTGAAGGCGGACGGATTTCTTTCCCCCAAAGTCCTTTCCATCGATATCAATGCGCTCATTTATCAAGTGCCGGGCGGCATGCTGTCTAACCTTATTTCGCAGCTCAAACAGCAAAATAAATCGGATAAACTCGGGGAAGTGCTTGCTGAAGTGCCGAATGTCAGGAAAGACTGCGGCTATCCGCCCTTAGTGACTCCTTCCAGCCAGATCGTCGGAACGCAAGCGGTTCTCAACGTCATCAGCGGCGAGCGCTATAAAATGGTTACAAAAGAATTTAAAGGTCTTTTGCGCGGCGAATATGGTAAGTTGCCTGCAGAGCCGAATGAAACGGTCGTCAAAAAGTGCATCGGAGACGAAAAACGGATCACCTATAGGCCCGCAGATGATTTGAAACCGGAATACG